>JAGAIH010000147.1 GCA_017626655.1 Clostridia bacterium
GTCTAAAGGCTTTTTAGGGTGACGCAAAACATACTGAATGAGCCTTCCCTTGTGAGGGAAGGTGGCACGCCCGAAGGGCGTGACGGATGAGTAGCCACCGAAAAACATACTGACCTGTTCCGTCAAACAGTTCGCTAAACCTCAATTTGAAGCGCAGATGAAAAGGACGCCACCTTACTCGGTAAACAGCCCCTCGGGAACATGGGACATCCAGTTGGGATCGGCGGGGATGCCCAGGGCGTGGGCTACGATGGCGGGGAAGTCCTTGACCTGCATGAAGGAGATCTGCCCTTTGCGGATGGTCTTGCCCTCCATGGCCACGAAGATCCACTTCTCCTCATCGGTGTCGGACCCATGGCCCCGACCGTAGCCGCCGTGATCGGCGGTGATGATGAAGAGGGTATCCTCCAGGATGCCCGCCTCGGCGCAGGCGTTGTAGATGCGGTCGGCATAGCCGTCGCAGATGTTGATCTGGTTCAGATGGTTCTCGGAGCCGTAGCCGTGGGCGTGACCTGCGCCGTCCACCGAGTCGAACTGGATGAACAGGAAGGTAGGCTTTTCGGCCTTGATGTACTCGCAGATCTGATCACACAGAGGGCCGTCGTCGCAGGTGGCGGTGACGGTCTGCCCGTCGTCCAGAAGACCCGTGATGATGGGTCTCCAGTTGGAGAAGCAGCCCATGCGGGCATGAGGCATGGCGCGGCGGATCATGCGGTAGATGGTAGGATGCTCCTCGGTGGCCAGGGTGGAGGTAGCGGCCGAGAGCTTGTCGTTGTGGAGACCGTGGATCTTGCAGGTGACGCCCATGAGCATAGAGCCCCAGCACTGGGCGGAATCGGTGGGGACGGCGGTGAGGCACATATCGGTGCCCGCTCCCGCGGCCATGACGCGGCGGATGGTGGGGGCGGCGGTGTTGCGGTAGAAATTGCCCGCGCCGTCGATGCCGACGAGGATGACGTGCTTGTAGGTGTACATGATGATATCTCCTGTCTATATACAGCCGAATGGCTCGTGTTCAAATGAAAATGCCCGCTTATTCGGCAAACAGACCCTCAGGCAGCTTGGCCTGCCAGGTCTCGCCGTCGGGAACGCCCAGAGCGTGGGTAATGATGGCGGGAATGTCCTTGACCTCCATGGAGATCCTTGCGCCCTTGATGACGGTCTTACCGACAGCGGTAAAGAAGACCAGCTTCTCCTCGTCGGTGGTGCCGCCGTGACCGTGGTCGAAGCCGCCGTGATCGGCGGTGACCATAAACAGAGTATCCTCCAGGATCCCCGCGTCCTGGGCGGCCTGATAGATCTTGGCGGTCAGCCCGTCGCAGATGTCGATCTGCTCCAGGTGCTTCTCCGAGCCGTAGCCGAAGGCGTGGCCCGCATGATCCACCGAGTCGAACTGTACGAAGAGGAACTCGGGCTTCTCCTCGCGGATGCAGGCGCAGATGCGCTCGGTGAGAGGCTCGTCGTGGCCTGTGTCCTGATGGGTGGCGGGATCGTCCAGAATGCCGTAGTTGATGGGGTTCCAGTTGCAGAAGGAGGCCAGAGCCGCATCGGGATGGGCTCGACGGATGAGGGTGAACACCGAGGGGATGGCGGTGTTGGTATAGGGCGTGGTGGAGATAAGGGTGTTATTCAGCCCGTGGACGTCGGGAAGGACGCCCAGGAGCATGGAGCCCCAGCACTCGGCGGAGATGGTGGGGATAGAGGTCAGGCAGGTATCGGTGCCTGCGCCCTCCTCCATGAGGCGGCGGATGGTGGGGGCCTTGGCGCGGCGGTAGAAATTGCCCGCGCCGTCGATGCCGACGAGGATGACGTGCTTGTAGGTATAGGACATGGGAGGACCTCCTGTATGTGGAAGAATAATCGTGGGGGATGGAAGGGAAGGAACGCAAGAGCTAAAAAGAGACCTGCACCGACGGATATGTGAGCTATCCAAAGGTACAGGTCCTTTTGATGGACGCCGTACGACGCCTAGGGGTGGGCGGCGCAGGCGCGGGTATCAGACATCCTTGCGGATATCAGGTGCGGGATCAGTCCTTCTTCAGGACCACAGCGGCAGCGGCGGCAGCCAGCAGAGCGACTGCGCTGAAGCCGATGACGGAACCGCAGCCACCCTCAGCCTCGGTCTCGGTGGGAGCCTCGGTAGCGGGAGCGTCGGTAGTGGCATTCGTCTCGGGAGCGTTGGTCTCGGGAGCGGGAGTGTCCTCCTCGGTGGGAGCCTCGGTGGTCTCCTCAACGGTCATGCCGGCGTAGGAGTAAGCACTTGCCTGATCGGCGAACAGAGCGATCTCCTCGATGTAGACCACAGCCTCGGGGTTGGGGTTGACGATCTCGAAGGCGAACTGGTTGATCAGACCGGTCCATGCGTCCTCCATGTTGAAGAGCATGTACTCAGACTCACCGTTGCAGGTGGGGAAGTTGTCGGCCATCAGGTTGCCGGATGCATCCATAGTGGAATGATCCTCACCGGCCAGACCCCAGATCATAAGATCCTCGATCTCGCCGACGACCTTCAGGCGGACAGCGATGTACTTGACGTCCTCAGCCATCAGGTTCTCAAGGCCTGCGCGGCGGACGAACTTAGCGTAGTTGACGTAGAGCTTGGGGTTACCGGTGATGGAGCCATCATCGTTGGTAGTAGGCATGAGCTTGGCACCCATGTGATCCTCACCGTAGAAGTGCAGGTTGTGCAGGTTGGTGCAACCGTACTCACCGATAGCGGGGATCAGGTCGGTCTTCTCGGTCAGGGTCACGATGTTGTTGGTGTAGGTGACACCGTCCTCACCGCCGATGACCTCGTTGGAATCGTCGTACTCCTGCTCGGGAGGGAACTGGTTGCCCTTGCGGTAGTTGTTCTCGTCGGCAGAAGCGTTGTCAGCGATCTCCTCGGGGGTCAGGCAACGGTTGTAGAAGCGGAAGCCGTAGACGTCACCGCCCCAGACGCGCTGAGGGTTGTCGTGGCCCCACATCAGGGTGTCAGCGATGTTGGTGTGCTGGGGAACACCGGTAGCAACGGCAACGCCGTTGACGTAGATGGTGCAGAGGGGATCCTCACCCTCGGCCATGGTGAAGGTGATGGCCATGGTGGAGTTGTTCAGCAGAGCTGCACCGTCATCCAGCTTGGGACGATCCTGGTTCTGGTCGTTGTACTTGTACTCCAGGTTGTCGTCGGTATCGGTACCGTTGGGCACGCGGACGAACAGAGCGAACTCGTCGTTATCGGAGCTCATCAGAGTGATCCAGTTGGTAGCGGCGAAGTTGACCTCACCGAGAACCATCTCGATGGTGTACTCCTGGCTGTTCGCCACCTCAACAGCGGCATCAGGGAAGTAGGTGGGGTTTGCATCAACGTGGAATGCGTTGTCGGTCCAGTAGTTGGTCTCGTTCAGCTTAACGGTCATGTGGTTGCCGTTACCGGACAGATCCTTCCAAGTGGTGGTCTCATAGTCCTGAAGACCGTTGGAGTTGTTGGAAGCGTCGTACCAGATGACCAGATCGTCTCTGACGATATCGGTCTTCTTAGCAGCGGAAACGGAGACGCAGAGGGACGCGAAGCAGGCCAGGACCATGGTCATGGCAACGAGCACGGAAAGTGCCTTCTTAAAGTGGTTCATTGGAGTATCCTTCCTTTCAAAAATTTGGTGATGCTACGCAGGCTTGTCCGGTGGACATATAAACCCCTAATGCCCATCGGACGTGGAATGCGCAAAGCTCATGCGTACCTATATTATACATGATGCAACCAAATAAGTCAATGGTTTTTTATGAATTTTTTTCAACTTGAAATTGATATTTTTTTACCGAATTGTAAATCTGAAAAAAAGAGTTGAAAAAGATTCCGAAGTGTGGTATAATGGAGCAAATATACCAAAGGAGCCTGTCATGGAGCCCATACAGATCATCGGTCAGATCATCAGCGTGATCGCCGTTATCATTACCTTCGTTACGTATTTGATGAAGTCATCCGCCCGGATCTTCGTAACCAACGCCATCGCGACCGCTGTCTCCTGCATCGCCTACGCTATGCTGGGGGGGACCACTGCGCTGGGTCTGAACATCCTGTGCGTCGTCCGCAACGTGTGTTACCTGTACAAGGATAAGAACAAGTACGCCGCCCGCATCCTGCCCCCCGCGCTGGCTTTGATCATGGCGGTCATGAGCGCCTTTTTGTGGGAGGGCTATCACAGCATTTTCTTTGTGGTGGGCATTACCCTCAACACCCTGGCCATGGGATATTTCAACGCCCAGAACCTGCGTAAGAGCATTCTGCTGACCTCTTCCTTGATCCTCGTCTACAATCTTCTCATGCCCATCCCCTCCATCGGAGGCTCTATCAACGAGGTCGTGGCCATTACCTCCTCGGTCATTGGTCTGATCTGCTACAGAGGAAAGAAGCAGGCCTGAGAAGAGCGGATAAACTGCAAGTGAAGCGTTCCCGATGGTCGCATGAAGAGCGGCAGAGCCGCATGAAGCGCTCCCGTTGGTCGCATGAAGTACGCCCTTCGGGCGAGATAAGGTGCAGATCCTTCGGATCTGTCCATTTAAAATAAAATTGAAACCCGAAGGGTTTCTTCCTTCATGCGGCAAAGCCGCGCTTCATTCACGCGTAGCGTGAACTTCACGCTCGCTTGCGAGCACTTCATGCGCCTTAGGCGCACTTCATTTGGGTTTATCGCAGAGCGACAAATCCAAATTTGAATTCCAAAAAACCAAATAATCACATCAGAAAAGGAGTCCCCACCATGAAAAAAGCCCTCATCTTCCAAGGCGGCTGGGACGGACACGAGCCCCAACTGACCTCCAAGCGCTTCGCCGAGATGCTGGAGAGAAACGGTATCTCCGCCGAGATCTACGACAACCACGAATGCTTTGCCGACCTCGACAAGCTTCTGACCTACGACCTCATCGTGGCCTGCTGGACCATGGGCACCATGGAGGGGCAGTACTCCCGCAACAGATCCGAGGCAGTAGCCCGCGGCGTGGGCCTGGCCGGCTGTCACGGCGGTATGTGCGACGCCTTCCGCACGGACACCGAATGGCAGTTCATGACCGGCGGCCAGTGGGTCAGCCATCCCGGCGGCGACGGCGTGGAGTATACCGTCAATATCCGCCGCGGCTCCTCCCCCATCGTGGAGGGTCTGGAGGATTTCACGGTCAAGAGCGAGCATTACTACCTCCACATCGACCCCGCCGTTGAGGTCCTGGCCACCACCCGCTTCCCCCTGGTCAACTACTACCACGCCTCCAACAAGCCCGTGGATATGCCCGTGGTCTGGACCAAATACTGGGGCATCGGCCGCGTGTTCTACAACTCCCTGGGCCACCACGACGACGTCTTCGAGAACTCCCCCAACGCCGCCGTCCTCATGGAAAGAGGCCTTGTCTGGGCCGCCGGCGGCAAGGAGTACAACGAGAAGCACGGGCTGACCGTGGATAAGTACCTCAACAACGCGAAAATGTATTGAAAAACTGAACGGAGGATCATGATATGACAAGAATCGGTTTCGTAGGCGTAGGCGCCATCTCGGGCATCTACCTGGAGAACATCACCAACCGCTTCAAGGACATTGAGATCATCGGTGTCTGCGACCTCATCCGTGAGCGCGCCGAGAACGCCGTCAAGAAGTACAACATTCCCAAGCTCTACAACGATATGTACGAGCTCTTCGCCGACCCCGAGGTGGACGTGGTGCTGAACATCACCCGCCCCTACGAGCATTTCGAGGTCACCAAGGCCGCATTGCTTGCGGGCAAGCCCGTCTACTCCGAGAAGCCCCTGGGTGCCACCTGGGAGGAGGGCGTGGAGCTGGTCAAGCTGGCTGAGGAGAAGGGTCTCTGGATCGCGGGCGCCCCCGACACCTACATGGGCGCGGGCATCCAGACCTGCCGCAAGCTCATTGACGAGGGAGCCATCGGCGACGTGGTGGGGGCTACCGCCTTCATGACCTGCCACGGCCATGAGTCCTGGCATCCCGACCCCGAGTTCTACTACAAGCACGGCGGCGGTCCCATGCTGGATATGGGCCCCTACTACGTCACCGCACTGGTCAACCTCCTGGGCGGCGTCAAGCGCCTGGGCGGTATGGTCGCCACTCCCTTCAAGGAGAGGACCTGCACCTGCAAGGAGCATAACGGCGAGATCATCACCGTGGACGTTCCCACCTCCTACTACGGCACCATGGAATTTGAGTCGGGCGCTTGTGCCTCCATCCTCATGTCCTTCGACATCTGGGGCGCGAAGCTCCCCATCATCGAGATCTACGGCTCCAAGGGCACCCTCCGCGTCCCCGATCCCAACTGCTTCGGCGGCCCCGTGATCCTTCATACTCCCGATGAGGGCGACAAGGAGATCCCCCTCTGCTTCGACTACCCCGAGAACTCCCGCGCCCTGGGCCTGGCCGAGATGGCCGCCGCCCTGAAGGCCGGCCGCCGCCCCAGAGCCTCCTATCAGCAGACCCTCCACGTCCTGGAGGTGCTGACGGGCTTTGAGCGAGCCGTCAAGGAGGGCGGCTACCTGGAGCTGACCACCAAGTACGAGCGGGAAGCACCCATGCCGCAAGGCCTGCCCCACGGCGTGCTGGAATGATGGGGATTGGTTGGCCGTTCTGATTGCGTGGAATTGGGGTTTATAGGTCTGTTGTCTGACGGAAGATGCGGTGACACGATCCACCCTCATCCGCCTCCCGCCGCAGGAGCTGGTCGGCACCTTCCCCCGCGGGGAAGGCAAGGCCTTTATGTTTTCTACTATCAAAAAACATATATGTATCAGTATGTTTTTGGATTTAGGAGAACGAGAAACATACCACAAAAGCCTTCCCTTGTGAGGGAAGGTGGCACGCCGTAGGCGTGACGGATGAGTAGCCACCCTATCCCACTCCACTCTGTTCCGTCAGACCGATAAACCCAAATTTGAGGGGCAGTTAAACGACAACATCCCCCTCTACAGCAGTTTTCGACCCCCACCCCCAAAACAGGAGAAGCTATGCAGTACGATTCCTACCGCGCGAAGGTGAATAAGGTGGCGGGCATCCTCGGAAAGATGTATGCCCACCGCCTCATCATTGCCATAGCCCTTGTGGCCGTGACCCTGATCCTGACGGCTCTGGTCATGACCAAGGGCCTTCTCGTCGCGGAATCCGACTGCCCCGCCGAGGTGACCTACGGCGACAAGCTGGGCTACCGCGTCCACTTCATGACCGCCAAGACCCACTACGAGTACCGCGAGCAGGGAAGCAACAGCTGGAGCGAGGAGAAGCCCATCTTCCCCGGCCGCTACCAGGTGCGGGCCTATGGCAAGAACGCCCTGGGCGAAAGGACCTACACTGAGGTCCACGACTTCACCATCATCCCCCGCCCCCTCACCCTTCGCGTGGCGGATACCTCGGTGGAGTACGGCGATACCCTATCCATCAAGGCCTACGGCCTGGCTAAGGGGGATAAGGCCTCCTGTCAGGTCATCATCACGGATCGGGGTGTCACCCCCACCACCGCCTACGCCGATACCTCTACCCTGAGGATCACCGACAAGAAGGGCAACGACCGCCTGCGGGGCTACGTTATCCAAGAGGTGGAGCACGCCACCGTCCACATCAAGCCCCGCGCCCTGACGGTCACGGTCCGCAACGCCTCCAAGGTCTACGACGATACCGCCCTCTCCTTCGACGGCTACGAGATCTCCAAGGGGACCCTTCTGGAGGGGGATAACCTGGTGGCGATCTTCCGCGACACCCTGGTGGACGCGGGCACCAAGACCAATACCCCCACCCTCCACGTCTACAACCGAAACGGCACCGACGTCACGGGGCTGTATCACATCACCGTCAAGCCCGGCAAGCTGACGGTGGAGAAGCGCTCCCTCACCGTCCGGGCAGGCTCGGCCACGTACACCTACGCAGGTTACGAGCAGGTCTGCACCGACTTTTCGGTGGATCCCTCCACCTCCCTGGTGAGCGGCCACTATCTGACGGTGGAGAACATGACCCGCCTTCTGGACTGCGGCACCGTGGACAACGTCCTGACCTTCCGCGTCAATAACCGACGGGGGGGAGATGAGTCCCATAACTACTCCATCTTCGTCGAGGCGGGCACCCTCACCGTCACTCCCCTGGAGGTCACGGTGGTCACCGACAGCGCCACTCTGACCTACGACGGCACCGACCAGAGCTACCCCCACGTCACCGTCATGGGCGGTGTGGGCGACGAGTACCGCGCCGTAGATGCCTCTACCATCCGCTTCGTGGGCAGTACCCAGAACCGTATGACGGTGGAGTTCTACCGCGGCAGTCAGAACATCACCTCCAACTACATCATCAAGGGCTATCGGTACGGTACCCTCACCGTGGAGCCCCGGGAGATCACGGTGAAGATGAAGGACGAGACCCGCTACTACGACGGCACCCCCTTGCAGTCGGGAAGCTTCACCGTAGGCGGCGCGGGCCTCCCCAAGGGCCATACCCTCACCCTGGACTCCCGCGGCGAGGTCATCTTCGGTAAGGCCGCCAACACCTACGTGGAGGGTTCTCTCCGCATCCACGATGCCGACGGTCGGGACGTCACCGACAACTTCCGCTACACCGTTACCGACGGCCAGCTGACGGTGAATCCCCGCCCCATCACCATCGCCTCGGAGAGCGCCTCCAAGATCTACGACGGCACCCCCCTGTCCAAGGACGGCTGGACCATCCGTTCCGGATCTCTTGTGAAGGGTCATGAGCTGGTAGCCGAGCTGACCGGCGCCTCCATCACCGAGGTGGGCAAGACCCCCAACAGCTTCCGCCGTGAGGTGACCCGCATCATCGACACCGCCACGGGGAAGGACGTCACGGAATACTACGCCATCACCTACGCCGAAGGCACTCTGACGGTCACCGCCCGCCCCATCACGGTCAAGACCGAGTCCGCCGAGTGGATGTACGACGCCCAAAGCCATCAGGGCGACTCCACCGTCACCCTCACCGCCGGTACCCTCCTGGCGGGCCATACCCTGGAGCGGGCCTCGGACGGCGCCTCCATCCACAATGCGGGCAGTGTCCCCAACAAGGTCACCGTCCGTATCATGAACGGTAGCGAGGACGTCACCCGCAACTACTCCATCACCTACAACTACGGCACCTTGACGGTCCGTAAGCGGCCCATCACCGTCCGTGTCGGCTCCTTCACCGTCACCTACGACGGCTACCCCCACACCAACACCACCCTGTCCCTGGCCTCCGATTCCCCCTATCCCCTGGCCTCTCCCCGCCATGAGCTGCGGGTCAAGGACAGCGACCGCCGCGTCTTCACCGATGCGGGCAGCTACATCAACGATCCCCGCGTCTCGGTCTACGATCCCACAACGGGCGTCTTCGTCACCGCCAACTACGAGATCACCCGCTACGACGGCACTGTCACCATCGAAAAGCGCCCCCTGTCCATCGCTATCTACGGCGAGAAGACCTATGACGGTAAGCCCCTCAGCGATTGGTACCTCCGCTACCTGGACGGCACCTCCCCCGCCGCCGGCCAGACCGTGATCGCCAAGCCCCAGTACATCCCCACCGACGCCGAGAGCGTCACCTCGGTGATCCTTCCCGACAGCGTGGATATCACGGCAGGCGGCAAGAGCGTCCTGCGGAACTATACCGTCACCCGCCGCGCGGGGACCCTGACGGTCCATAAGCGCCCCATCTCGGTCCGCACCGCCGACGCCGAGAAGATCTACGACGGCTTGCCCCTCACCGCCTACGACCTCACCACCACCCCCGAGTCCCTCCCCCCGGTGGCGGGACATGAGATCCACATGGTGGTCAGCGGCCGCGCCACCGAGGTAGGCCAATACCCCAACACATGCTATCCCCAGACCTTCGGCGTGTCCAAGGACGGCATCGACGTCACCCATAACTACGAGCTGATCTCGGTTACCGAGGGGACCCTCACGGTGAAGTACGATATCTCCCTCACGGTCACCACGGGCAGCGCCACCAAGGCCTTCGACGGCCTCCCCCTCACCTGTGACGACTACACCGTGGAGATCACAAAGGGCGAGTTGCCCTTAGGCTACGCCGTCTACGTGGACGTCACGGGCCTGATCACCCGCCCGGGTAGCGTGGAGAATACCGCCACCGTCACGGTGCGCGACCGTCGGGGCGAGGACGTCACCCCCCTGTTCACCGTGGAACTCCGCCCCGGTGTCCTGACCGTCACCGACGAGCTTCAGGAGGACACCCTCTTCGGCTCCGTCTACTCCGACGCCGACGGCATTATCTACCTCCGCATGACCTCCTACGGTAGCTACAATGGCCAGGGCTGGCTCCCCGCCACCCCCTACACGGGGACTCTGACGGGCGGCTACTCCCCCAACCTCCTGCCCTCGGTGGCTCTCAAGACCCTGGGCCTGGTCTCCAAGCGGACCCTCCGCTTCTCGGGGATGCGGATCGCCATGCTCCCCTACTACACCGAGCCGGGCGGCTCCAACCCCACCGTAGGCAGTGACACCGACTACACAGACGCCCTGGGCAGAAGCTACGATATCACCTACTACCCCGTGGGCGATCCCCTGACCCTCCTTTCTGCCTACCATAAGGCCCCCGCCTACCTCAAGCCCCTCCTGCTGGGCGCCCACGCCGACCGTGAGCGTGACTACCGCGAATTCGTCCATGGCCAATACCTGACCCTGGACAGCGAGACCCGCGCCTTCATGGAGACCATCATATCCGAGCAGGGCTTCGATCCCACCGACTCCAACGTCGTAGGTCAGGTGGCCGCCTACATCCGCAAGGCCGCCCGCTATGACTTGAACTATGATCCCGCTCTGGACCAGGCGGATAACGTGGCCATCGCCTTCCTCCGCGACTACCGCGAGGGGGTCTGCGTCCACTACGCCACCGCCGCCACCCTCCTCTACCGCGCCCTGGGCATCCCCGCCCGCTACACCACGGGCTTCATGCTGGAGGTCAAGGGCGGCGAGTGGAACCGCATCGAGTCCCCCGGTCACGCCTGGGTGGAGGTCTACGTGGACGGCCTGGGCTGGATCCAGATCGAGGTCACAGGCTCGGCCAACGACCCCGACCTCCCCGATCCTCCCGACACCCCCGACGATCCTCCCGTGACCCAGAAGCCCGTCCTGGAGCTGATCCCCGCCTTTACCCATAAGGTCTACGACGGCACCTACCTCTACGCGGCCCAGGAGCTGACCCTGACCCCCTCCCTGGAGGCCCTGCTGCAACTGGGCTACACCTACACCGTCCGTGTCTCGGGCGCCATCAAGGAGATCGGCGACGGCGCCAGTGCCATCGGCGAGTTCACCCTCTACGATCCCACGGGGAAGGACGTCACCGATGCCTTCCGCGTGGTCAAGCGGAGCGGCCTGCTCTGTGTGACCCGTCCCGCCGTGGAGGTCCTGCTCTACCCCTTGACCAAGAGCTACGACGGCCGCCCCGCCCTGTGGAGCGAGGGGGACTACACCGTCCTCACCCTCCCCGACGGCGTGACCTTGACCCTGACGGTCACGGTCCCCGCCGACAAGCTGGGCTTCGTGACTCTGTCCGAGCTGAACCAAGGCCTCGGCCGCTACGCCGTCTACCGCCTGGAGAAGAACGGCGCCGACGTGACCGCCGACTACGACCTGGTCTTCACCCTCCCCGACGGCATGGAGGACACCCCCGTGCTGACCGTTACCCCCCGTCCCATCGAGCTGACCGCCGCCTCCGAGACCCGTATCTACGATGGAGAGGCCTTGACCAACTCCGGGGTGTACATCACCAAGGGAAGCTTGGCGGCAGGGCATTCCCTCACCGCCATGACCTCGGGTACCCAGACCGAGATCGGTAGCTCGGCCAATACTGTCAGTAGCTATCAGATCCTGGACAGCGAGGGCCGAGACGTCACCTCCCTCTATCGAGTCACCACGGTCAACGGTCAACTCACGGTGCTGGCCCAGCCCGACACGTGAGGGCGATGATGAACGTAATGAGCCGCCTCTTTGGGGCGGCTCACTGTTTTATAGAGGAAGATGAGATCCGCTCGTTGGACGAAGGGGGCGCGCTTGGAGGATCGGGAAGAGAGCGGGAAAAGATCCGAAGATTCCTCCGATGAAAAGTCCCGAAGATCCTCAATCCCTTGACATCCTCCCATGTTTATGGTATAATGTAGGTCGGGATATGCCCCCATCAATAAATGTAAGGAGATCGATCATGGATCATATTTCCCCCCGCGCCCGTGCCGAGGCGCTGCTCAAGACCCTGACCCTTGAGGAAAAAATGTACCAGCTTTCCGCCCAGATGGTCTGGGACGTGAAGGAGGATTACGAGATAAAGCGTAACCACAAGGAAGGAAACTACCGCAACCCCGGCCACTTCATGCACTTCGACCGCCCCGACCCTGCCACCCCCGCCGAGGTGGCCCAGCGGATCAACCGCGACATCCAACTGACCATGGACGCCCACCCCCATCCCATCCCTCCCCTGGAGCATGGAGAAGCCCTCCACGGCGCCCAGTGGGGCATGGCTACCTGCTTCCCGCAGCCCATCGCTATGGCAGCCATGTTCGACGACGATATGGTGGAGAGGATCGCCGACGTCATCGGTAAGGAGTTGGCCGTCGTGGGCGTGCGCCAGGCCCTGACCCCCGTGGTCAACATCGCCCGCGACTGCCGTTGGGGCCGTACCGTGGAGACCTTCGGCGAGGACGTGCTTCTGTCCTCCAATGCCGGCGTGGCCGTCTGCAAGGGCTTGCAGAAGAACGGAGTCATCGCCACTCCCAAGCACTACGCTGATAACTACGCCGACGGAGGCCGTGACTCCAACTACTCCAATTCCTCCGAGCGCGCCATGCGAGAGGTCTGGCTGAGACCCTTTGAGAAGTGCTTCAAGGAGGGGGGTGCCATGTCGGTCATGGCGGCCTACAACAGCTGGGAGGGCGTTCCCTGCTCGGCCAATGACCGCCTGCTCACCGAGATCCTGCGAGACGAATGGGGCTTTGAGGGCTTCGTGGTCTCGGACTACTGGGGCGTGGAGGGTGTCTATGAAGCCCACAAGCTGGTGGACAGCTACCACAAGGCTGAGGCGGTCTGCCTGAAGGCGGGCCTGGACGTCAACCTCCCTCACTCCTGCTATGAAAAGCTCCGCAAGGCCTATGACGAGGGCCTCATCACCGAGGCGGATATTGACCGCGCCGTATTGCGGGTGCTGACCGCCAAATTCACCATCGGCCTCATGGATCGGCCCTTCGCGGATCCCGCCGCCGCTGACGCCCTGGTGCGGTGCGATGCTCACAAGCAGTTGGCTCTGGAGTCTGCCCGCCGCTCCATCGTGCTGTTGAAGAATGACGGTCTCCTCCCCCTGAAGCGGGAGGGGATCAAGAAGCTGGCCGTCTTCGGCGCGGGAGCCAAGAAGCTCCCCGTGGGCGAGAACTATTCGGGCCCCTTTAAGCGTCTCTGGGAGGCGCCTGACGCCAAGACTCCGCTGGAGTACCTGCGTGAGTATCTGGAGGGCTACGCCGAGGTGATCTTTGCTGAGGACGAGGACATCGAAACCGTAGCCGCTGAATGCGACGCCGCTCTGTACCTGACCGCCGTGGTGGAGGGCGAGGGCATGGACCGCTCGGATATCCGCCTCCCCGGCGTGACCCGCAAGGCCCAGGCCGACGAGAGCGCCATCATCGTGGGCAAGTTCGAGATCGAGATCAAGACCGACCAGGAGGAGAGCATCCGCCGTATGACCTCCGCCAACAAGAATTCCGCCGTGATCCTCCTGAACGGTGCTCCCGTGGATATGTCCGCTTGGCTGGAGGACTGCGCCGCCGTCCTGGAGGCCTGGTACCCCGGTGAGCAGGGAGCGCAGGCCATGACCGAGATCCTGTTCGGTGAGGTCAACCCCTCGGCCAAGCTTCCCATCACCTTCCCCCGCAGCGTGGGCCAGCTCCCCCTGTACTACGCCGCCAAGCCCTCGGGCCGCGGCTACGGCTACGTGGAGAACGATGGCTCCCCCCTCTACCCCTTCGGCTACGGCCTCAGCTATACCACCTTCGAGACGGGTGAGATCGCCCATGCCGAAGAGAATAACGGCCTCACCGTGACCCTTTCCCTCACCAATACGGGCGCCTTGGACGGCGCCGAGGTGGTGCAGGTCTACCTCACGGGCAAGAACTGCGATGTGGTCATGCCCCGCCTGGAGCTGAAGGCCTACCGCCGCGTGGAGGTCAAGGCAGGGGAGACCGTCCCCGTCACCCTCACTGTCCCCGCCGAAGCCTTCCACTACTATGACCGCAAGATGATCCTCGGTATGCACGATGGCGACTACACCGTCTCGGTGGGTGCCTCCTCCGCCGATCTGCGCGGCAGCTTTGAGGTCAAGGTCCGAGATGGCCACTTGATCTGATCCGATTCGACCGTACTACCTGAAGGAGACCCCACCATGCCCACACCCTACGCCCCCGCCCTTCACCCCGCCTGCGTGTCCTGCCTCATCAAGAAACAGATTGACCGCTACCCCGCCTCCGCCCCCCGCGAGCAGGTGCTGACCTATATGCGCCGCCTGGGGCAGATGATGGCCGAGCTTCCCGACCGCACGGGCGGCCCCGCCATCATGGAGGCCATCACCGACATCCGCCGCGAGGTTTTCGGGGAGGCCGCACAGGAGGTGGAGCAGGACTACGGGGCCATCAAGACCCACTTCAACGCCCTCATGATGGAGGTAGCCGCCGTCGAGAGCCTGTCCCACCGCATAGAAGCCTCCCCCGACCCCCTCCGTACCGCCCTGGGCTACGCCATGACGGGGAACTTCATCGACTTCGGGGCCATGGACTCGGTGGACGAGGGAAAGCTCCGCGCCCTGCTGGATGAATCCCCCGACCGCGTCTCTCCCGATCTCCCCGCCTACAACGACTTGAAAGCCGACCTCTCCGCTGCCCGCCGCCTGGTGTTCCTCACCGACAACTGCGGCGAGATCGTCATGGACAAGCTGCTGATCGAGACGCTCCACCGCCTCTACCCTACGCTGTCCATCACCGTCCTGGTGCGTGGAGGCGAGGTCCTCAACGACGCCACCATGGAGGATGCCGTCCAGGTAGGCCTTGACCGTATGGATGGCATCACCCTTATGGGCAACGGCGACCGCCTGGCAGGCACCGACCTCACCCGCATCTCCCCCGAGGCCCGCGCCGCCATCCTGGGGGCCGACCTCATCATCGCCAAGGGCCAGGGCAACTTCGAGACCCTTCAGGGCTGCGGGCTGAATATCTACTACGCCTTCCTCTGTAAGTGCCGGTTCTTCGCCGACCGCTTCGGTGTGCCCATCTATACGGGGATGCTGGTGAGGGAGATAAGGTGGATCGCGGTTTATCGTTCCGATAAACCGCAAACGATGTGCGCCGCGGACGGAACCGCAGGCGCAATGAGGTTCGCCACGGATAGCCGTGGCGAAATGAAGTTGCCCCGATGGGGCAAATGATGTGCGCCCGTCGGGCGCAACGGAGGGGGACGGCGCCCTTTGGGCGTGATGGGCTTCGTTCGATAGACCCAAATTTGAACACAAACAGAAAGGTGAAAGACCTATGAGCGCATGGGGCACAGGCATCAAGCAGAGCGACGAATTCATGGACGTGTACGACGAATTCTTCGACCGCTACAAGGACGATGCCACCGCCATGGAGGTCTACCGCGCCATCCTGACCGAGTACCAAGAGGAGTTCTCCGACAAGGACGACGGCCCCCTGCTCTATACCGTCTACTACGCCCTGGCCCAGAGCCTGTGGGAGTGCGGCGAGCGGGACGAGTGGCTCTGGCAGACCGTCCGGGAGATCATCGATACCGAGGCCGACCTGCGGTTCTGGAACGAGCTGGGCAATGAGCCCGAGCTGATCGTGAGCCGCCGCCGCGCCCTGCACAAGTTCTGGGATAAGATCAATTCCACCCCCGCGAAAGTCCGAAAGCCCAAGAAAACAGGGAAGAAGCGGGCGCCCACCCTCCATAAGGGTGACCTCTACGCCTACGCCGTGGAGGGAGGCTTTCGCGCCGCTCTGGTGCTGGACTTCGTCTGGAACTCCTTCCTCACCGCCATCACCGAGGAGGTCTTCGACCATGTCCCCACCGAGGCCGAGGTCATGGCCGCCCACTCCCGGGTGGTGACCTGGTTCACGGCGCGGGAGTCCATCCCCAAAAAGGATCGGATCCCCGTTTCTTCCTTGCCCATCAATAAGAATTACAACAACCGCGCGGGGCTTCTGTTCTCCGACTCCATGGTGGGCTGCTCCGCCATCGGGGAGCGGATCTTCTTCTTTGACCCCGAGGCCGCCTCCCCCTGCATGGAGCGCAACGGGATCCGCCGCTACGCCATGGAGGAGCTTTTGGACCCCGCCGTCCTGCCCAAATACCACCCCCGCGTCAATGCGGATCTGCTCTGACCCGCCCCGGACCCCTTTCTCAATGGAGGAACTATGAAGATCACCCTGTCCGCCCCCGCCAAGATCAACCTTTTCCTGGACATCACCGCCTGCCGTCCCGACGGCTACCACGAAATTGCGGGTGTCATGCAGTCCATATCCCTCTGCGACACCGTTACCGTTGAGGTCACCGAGCCTACAGGGATGTACCTCTGCTCTCTGGGCAACCACACGGCGGGAGCCGAGTCCATTACCCTGACCTGCACCAACCCCGACCTCCCCGCCGACAGCCGCAACCTGGCCTGGCGCGCCGCCGAAAAATTCTTCGCCGCCACGGGACGAGGGTGTAAGAGCCTGTCCATCCACATCGAAAAACGCATCCCTGCCGCCGCGGGTATGGCGGGGGGAAGCACCGACGCCGCCGCCGTTTTGGTGGGGCTGAATGATCTCTTTGGCCACCCGCTGACCCCCGCAGCCCTCTGTGAGGTGGGGCTGACCCTGGGGGCCGACGTCCCCTTCTGCATCATGGGCGGAGCCCAGATCACCGAGGGCATCGGCGAGGCCTTGACCCCCATCACCCCCATGCCCGCCTGCGGGCTGGTGGTGGCCTGTGGCGGGGAGGGCGTCTCCACCCCCGCCGCCTACAAAGCGCTGGATACCCTCTACGGGAGCTTCGACCCCGCCGCCTATACCCCCCGCGCCCGCGAGCTGACGGCTCTGAAGTCGGCTCTGTGGCAGGGCAACCTCACCGCCCTGTGCGGTTCCATGTTCAACCTCTTCGAGTCGGTGGTCCTCCCCGACCGCCCCGTGGCGCGGCAGATCAAGGAGACCTTGCTCTCGGCGGGGGCCGTCACCGCCATGATGAGCGGTAGTGGCCCCTCGGTCTTCGGCGTCTTTCCCAAGGGGGACGGCTCGGCCGAGAAGGCAAGGGAAGCGCTGGAGGCTCTGGGCATCCCTGCGTGGGTTTGCGAGCCGATCCGCAGATGATACGGCTTTCGCCCATGTGGGTCAAGCACGCTTGGACAATCAAAAAAACCAAGGTCAAACACCTTGGTTTTTTGATTTTGTCAGCATAATGATGGAGAGGGGCCGATACCGTTTGGTCAGGGTTGGGTGATATAGGCGGCAAAGCCGTCGGACTGCCGCGTGGTTCCATCGGGCAGAACCCAAAAAGCCTCGGCGTCGGGAAGACTCTCCACCAAAGTGAGTCCCTCCTCGAAGGGCATACAGAACAGGGCGGTAGACAGCGCATCCCCCTGCCCCGAGTGCTTGCAGACCACCGACACCGACTGAAAGCCCTCGGCGGGCATCAGGGTCTCGGAGTCGATGATGTGGTGGAAGCGCTTGCCGTTCACCAGGTAGTAGCGCTGGTAGGAGCCGCTGGTAACCACCGACTCGCCCGAGAGCTTCAGGTAGGCGACGTAAGGCTCCTCGGCGTCGGTATCGGGGTTCTCAATGCCCGCCACCCAGGGCGAGCCGTCTCCCTTGGCTCCCACCGTCCGCACATTGCCGCCCACGTTGATGACGTAGCCCGTAATGCCCCTCTCCTCCAGGGAGCGGGCCACCATCTCCACGGCGTAGCCCTTGGCGATGGCGCCTACGTCCAGCCGCATGGCGGGATCGGTGATGGTGACGGTGGAATTCTCTTCATCAATCATGAGGCAATTGATATCGGTATGCCGGGCCGCCTCGGTCAGCTTCTCCATGGGAGGCAGCTCCGCGGAGGCGGGGTCGCTCATGCCCATCTCGCGGTAGTCGTGCCAGATGGAGAGGATGCTTCCCATGGCGATATTGAGCTTGCCACCCGTCAGGGTATACATCTCCTTCGCATAGAGGAGCAGGTCAATAATGCGGCGATCCACCGTAACGGTACGGTGCTGACCCTCCGCCAGCTCATTGACGGTGCAGAGGTTCTCCAGCCCCTCGAAGCGGTGGTAGATGGTATACAGGCGGTGGTATTCCCCCAGTTCGGCCAGGATCTCATCGCTGACCGTATCGAACTCCTCTTGGCTCTCGGCATAGCCCGTGATGGTGGTGGCGGTGTCGAAGTAGTCCAGGGAGTAGGCCTTGTAGGCTTGGGGCTTTTGACCGCAGGAGGGAAAGATCCCTCCGAGCAGGAGGCAGGCGAGCAGAAGGGAAAGGATTCGCGTATGCTGTTTCATGTGCGTATCTCCGTGAGAGGAAAAGGGGAGGAAAGCCCTCCCCTTTTGTTTTTGGTTTCGGATCAACCGATCTTGGCGGCGGCCTTGGTCAGGCCGTTGACCAGGATGGTGCAGCCGGCGGTCTTGACCTCGTCGGTGCCGTAGTTGTCAGCGGCGCAGAGAGCCTTGATCTCAGCGGCGGTCTTGCCAACGCAGAGGGCGTTGAAGGCGTCAGCCTGCTCGAACCACTCCTTGGCGGCACCACCGTAGGCGACCATGCCGTAGTTGGCACCGGCCTCACGCTTGGAGGCGATGGCCTTGGTGGTGTCCAGAGTGGATGCGCCGGTAGCGTTGAAGGTGAACTTGACCTGGACGCAGTCGGAGGCGGCCACCAGGACCTTGCCCTCGGCATCCACGGCGGCGGCGAAGACGGTGGTCTCGACCTGGTTGGAACCGTCCTTCTCCTCGGTGGCGTCAGAGGTGGTCTGCTCCACGTTCATGCCCAGCTTGAGAGCGGACTCGGCGGTAGCGGTGGAATCAGCCAGGTTGGCGAAGGCCTTCTCGATGGCGCCCACGAACTCGTGGATCATGATGGTGCAGCCTGCGCCGATGACGGCGTCGGTGCCCTTGTTGCCCTCGGCGACCAGAGACTTGATCTCGTCCAGGGTCTTGCCGACCACGAATGCCTCAAAGGCATCGGCCTGCTCGAACCACTCCTTGGCGGCGCCGCCGTAGGTGACCATGTTGTAGTCCTTGCCCTGCTCGTACTTGGTCTTGAAGCCGTCGTTTGCCACGGCCTTGCCGTCAGCGGTGAACTTCACGGTGAGGTCAGCGGTGTCCAGCTGGCAGGCCACGACCTTACCCTCGGCGTCAACGGTGATGACGGCGGCGGTGATGGCGACCTTGCCCTGACCGTCCTTGTCCTCGGTGGCGTCGGCGGTGGTGGGGGTTGCGGTGTAGACGCCCAGACCCATCTTCAGGGTGGCGGGAGCCTTGTCACAGCCGACGAAGGCGACGGCGGTGGTGAGCATGAGAACGCTGAGAACAATGCAGATGAGCTTTTTCATGAGTATTCTCCTTGTTTATAACGGTTTTTTCGTATTTGCATACAGATAGATTGTATCACATCTACCTGTGTTTGTCAATGCTTTCGTATGCCTTTTCGGGCTATTCTTCACATTTTGTAGGAATCACCGAATCCGTACACGCTTGACTGCGAAACTACCGCAAAGACCCACAAAAATCCCCGACACGACCCCCGTGACCGCCAGCACGATCATGTAGTAGCCCAGCCCCGCCGTGCTCAGAAGGAGCATGGCCATGAGGATCTGGCCCGCGTTGTGGAGGACGCCCCCCGCCACGCTGACGCCCGTGGTGGAGAGCAGGTCGGTCTTTTTGAGGAGCGCCATACCCAAAAGGCTCAAAAAACCTCCCGCCAGGCTGTAGGGGAGAGTGGCGGGATTGAAGATGAGGGAGACGGCCAGGATACGGACGAAGGAGACGGCGGCGGCCTCCCTCCAGCCAAAGCGGTAGAGGATGAAAATGATGGCGATATTGGGAAGCCCCAGCTTGATGCCGGGGATGGAGGCCACCAGGGGCGGGAGCTGGATCTCCACCCAGGCCAGCACCATGGCGATGGCGGTGCAGAGCCCCAGAAGGGCGATCTTTTTGGCGGGGCGCTTCATGGGGGGCCTCCTTTCATGGAAAATGGGGGATGATTACTGTTTCAAATTTGGGTTTGTCGGTGGGTTGAGACTCGTTCTCCGACCTTCCCCTCTGGGGAAGGGGGACCATCCGAAGGATGGTGGATGAGGTACGACGTCAGGGCCAAAAGATCTTGATGGGCCAGCGTTATTACCTCATCCGTCACGCCCTTCGGGCGCGCCACCTTCCCCAAAGGGGAAGGTCATCTCGCTTCGCTCGAGAACGGGAGAAC
>JAGAIH010000022.1 GCA_017626655.1 Clostridia bacterium
CCGCAAAAATCACGTCCCCGAGAAAGAGGGCGATGGCGGAAAGCCCGAATTTGCTTCCCTGTTTGCCCATGGGGGAATCTCCAAAGGAGAGGACCCGCAGAAGGCGGAGTAGGGTGTACCATCCGCCCAGGCCAAAGCCCGCGGCGGCGGCGTAGACGAACAGGAGGGCCAGGGCCCCCTGAGTCTGGTAGAGATCCAGCCCGCTCATGAGCCGAAGAAGCGGCGGAAGCGGGACTTAGCGGGGCGGTCGGAGGGAGGGTCTCGGTCGGGATCCTCGTAAAGAATGCCGTTGAGCTTCCCCGTGACGGCTACGGTGCCGTCCTTGGTGTTGAGGACGTGGATGCGAAGCTCCTCGCCCTCCAGGTTGAGGATGCCGCAGGTGGTGACCAGGCGGATCGTCTCCTCGTCGAAGCTGACCACCTCGGACACACCGCTGACGGTGATCTCACGGCGGTTGCCGATGGAAAGGGCGTGGCCCTTCCCTGCTTCTGTTCCCCGGGGCTGTACCATATCGTTCATATCCTGCCTCCTTCGCGGTTGATCCGGTGGATTCTATGCGGAGGCGGGCAGGATTATGACGGTATAGCGGGCGGCGGGGTCAGGACTCGACTACCTCGTAGAGGGAGGAAGCGGCGTCCTTGCCTGTCGGCCCAGCGGCCTTGGGCTTCTGTCTTGGTCAGGACTCGACCACCTCGTAGAGGGAGGAGGCGGCGTCCTTGCCTGTCGGCCCAGCGGCCTTGGGCTTCTGTCTTGGTCAGGACTCGACTACCTCGTAGAGGGAGGAAGCGGCGTCCTTGCCGACGGTCTCCTTGACCTCCAGCACGCGGATACGCAGGGTTCTCGCACCGAAGGTAATATCAATGAGGTCGCCGACCTTGACGTCGTAGGACGCTTTGGCGGGGCGGCCGTTGACCGTCACGTGATCGGCGTCGCAGGCATCGTTGGCCACGGTGCGGCGCTTGATGATGCGGCTCACCTTCAGGTACTTATCGAGACGCATATCAGTTCAGGCTCTCCTTGACGGACTTGGCGGACACGAAGGCCAGATACTTGCAAGCGGGGACGGAAACGACCTCACCGGTCTTGGGGTTGCGGCCCTTTCTCTCGGCGCGCTCGCGGACCTCGAAGGTACCGAAGCCGGACAGCTGGACCTTCTCACCTGCGGACAGGTTCTCAAGGATAGTGGCCTCGATGAGGCTCCAGGTCTCGGCGACCTGCTTCTGGGACAGCTCGCTCTTCTCGGCGACGGCTTTGATCAGTTGGCTCTTGTTCATGATATGACTCCAATCTTGTGATGTTTTTTGGGTAGGGATATTATACCACATTACTGCAAAAAATGCAATACCCCAAAACGATTTTTTTGTGTTTTTTCGGGTCTTTTTCCCGACGGCGAAAAATCCCCCCTCCGCGCTCTGGAGCTTTCTGTAGAATTCTGTCAAATCCTCTCGGGGCGGCATATACTGGTATCGAGCGGGGGCTGTTTCGGTCAGCCGCTCAAATCCATACGGAGGTATACATCATGTCTGACAACCGTTTTATCCCCTGCGGGATGACCGGGAACGGATGCGGTAAGGGCGGGGAGATTCGCACCGTCTGCGTGGAGACCAACCGCATTCTGGACTCCTGCCGCGACCGCGACTGCTTCGAGAACGTTCGCGTCTTCCTGACCGACCTGGGCCAGGAGCTGATCGAGCGCACCACCCAGGTACGGGTCAAGGACGCCTGCATCGCCTGGACCTACATCGGCATCGACCCCGTTCAGTTCAACCGCGGCTTCTACACCGTCCACATCCGCTTCTACGTCAAGCTCATCCTGGAGGCCTGCGTTTGCCCCGGCCGCGCCCAGGAGTTCGACGGCATCGCCGTGCTGGAGAAGCAGGTGGTGCTGTTCGGCGGGGACTCCTCGGTGAGCATCTTCCGCTCCAGCTCGGATGGAGCCGGGTTCTGCGCCGAGCCCGAGCCCTGCTACAAGGAGCGCAGTGTCCCCACCGCCGTGGTGGAGGCCGTAGACCCCATCGTCCTGGGGGTTCGGGTGCTGGAGCCCGTTTGTGGCGAGCCCGTGTGCTGCTGCTGCTGCGCCTGTGACATTCCTCACTCCATTGCGGGCTGTCTCTCGGCTCCCCTGTACACCGACGCCCGGGACTGCGACGGTCAGGGCCGCGATGACGGACGCATCCTGGTGGTGTCCCTGGGCATCTTCTCCCTGGTGCGGCTGGTGCGTCCCGCCCAGTACCTCATCTCCGCCGCCGAATTCATCATTCCCGACAAGGAGTGCGTCTCCGCCTCCCCCGAAAGCCCTTGCGATCTCTTCCGCACCATGGCCTTCCCCATCGCCGAGTTCTCCCCCGCTCCCATGCCTCTGCCCATCGCTGACCGCAACAAGTGCGGCTGTAACGGGTAAAGGGGATCGGATACGGTCATCGTACACAGGGCGCACGCATCGGTGCGCCCCTACCGAGAGAGCTCCGACGTAACCTAAAGGATCAGAGTAACTGCCCCGAACCCACCGCGCGCGCGGGGATCCGACAATCAAAAAAACGCCTCCGTACTTCCATACGGGGGCGTTTTTGGGGATGCCGCGGGGGGTGATCCTCGGGCATGGAACCGGGCGAACTTGCTGAAGAATAGTCAAGAATCAACCGTCGTCACGGTCGGAGTAGTCGCCATCGACCTTGTCGAAGTCCTCCTTGGAGGCTCCGCACAGGGGGCACACCCAATCAGCGGGCAGGTCCTCAAAATCGGTGCCTTCGTCGATTCCGTTATCGGGATCGCCTACCTCGGGACGGTACTCATAACCGCACAGCTCGCAAGCATATACGCTCATTCCTCTCCCTCCTTCCACATGGTTATCGTGATTCCCCAAGGGCGTTTTTCAGCCCCTGTGAAATATCCGTAGTATATAATATAGCATTCAAGGCGTTTTGTCAAGAGCTAAAAGTGTTTTTTTATGAAATTTTCTTGATTAGACAAATTCCGTCAGGAGTACATGCGGTATTTTTCAACATTTTCACAGAACCGCTCGGTCCCCTCTCGCGCTTGCCTCATAACCGCCGCGGGGTCGAAGTCGTCGGCCAGAATATCCTGCCCGATCCGCAGGGCCAGGCCCCCCCGCTTGATCGTAAATTCGGGGTATCTCTTGAAGTGGCGGAGCATATGGAGCATGGTCTCGAAGGGACGGTAGGCGTCGCGGTCGGTGATGTGCAGCTCCACGCCGCGGCAGGTCTCCTTCTCGTGCTTATTGAACATGGGGGTGAAGACCAGGGGGCGGAAGATGACCCCGGGGAGGGAGAGGGCGTTCATGTCGCGGACAAGGGCCTTCTCGTCCACGAAGGGAGCGCCCAGCCAGTCGAAGGGCCGGGTGGTTCCCCGTCCCTCGGAGAGGTTGGTGGCCTCGTAGACGCAGGAACCGATGTAGTTGATGGCGGAGTTGACCGTGGGAATGTTGGGGGAGGGATTGACCCAGAGGAGGTCGGTCTCGTCGTAGTACATACAGGGCCGCCAGCCCTCGCAGGGGAGAACGTGAAGCTCACAGCTGATGCCCTTCTCGGTGTTGATGTAGCGGGCGTATTCCCCTACGGTGAGGGCGTAGCGGGTGGGAACCGCGTACTCCCCCACAAAGGAGGAATGGCGGTTCTCGTCCAGGATCAGGCCCTCACAGATGCGGTTTCCGATGGGGTTGGGGCGGTCCAACACCAGGACGGGCTTTCCCGCGGCCTTGGCGGCCCGCATGAGCTGGGAGAGGTTACAGATATAGGTATAGAACCGCGCGCCCACGTCCTGGATGTCGTAGACCGCCAGGTCCACCTCACGGAGCAGCTCGGTGAGGCGGTCGGTGCCGCGCAGGGCGGTGATATCGAAAAGGCGCGCCCCTGTTTCGGGGTGGAGGACTCCCTCCTCCTTGGAGAACCCGCCGTCCTGCATAGCCGAGGCCAGGCCGTGCTCGGGGGCGAAAAGGAGGCGGAGGTCGCTCAGCCCGGCGAGGATCTCATAGGTGAGGATGCCCTGCTTGGTGATGCCCGAGGCGGCGGTGAGGAGGGCGGTCCTTCTGCCGCTGACGAGGGTCTTCAGGTCGCTTGCGCGGTCGATGCCGCAGAGGACGGTGTGCTTCATGGCGGTTCCTTTCTGTGTCGGGTGGGGTATATTTGCGGGGGCGCGGTCATAGGTTGTACCGAAAACGGGACAAACTCTCTTGCGCGAAAGGATGATGCTATGCAGACCAGATCCATACCCCGACGCCCTCGGGCTACCAACGCCGCGCGGCGGTTCGCGGTCAACGCCCTGCTGCTCATCGCCGTCAATCTCTTCATGCGGACGGTGGGGGTGGCCTTCAACGCTTATCTGGCGGGGCGGGCGGGGGGAGAGGTCATGGGGCTTCATTCCCTGCTCTTCGGGGTCTACGGCCTGGCCATGACCCTGGGGTGCGCGGGCATCAACCTGGGGGCTACGCGGATGGTGGCTGACGTCATGGGACGTTTCTGTCCCGCCGCCGAGGGGCGTCCCGTGGAGGACACCCACGAGGGGGATCCCTGCCGTCTGGCCATCCGTCGTGTACTGGGGAAATGCGTCGGCTACAGTCTGCTCTGCGGCTTCGGGGCGGGGCTTCTGCTGTTTACGGCCTCCCCTTGGATCGGTGAGGTCTGGCTCAACGACGGGCGGACGGTGCTGTCCTTACGGGTGCTGGCCTTGACTCTTCCCCCCATCGCGGTCTGCTCCTGTCTGAACGGCTACTTCACGGCGGTACGGCGGGTGGCCAAGTCGGCGGCGGTGGGGATCGGGGTCCAGTTCCTTCGCATTGGGTTTTGCGCCTACCTCCTGACCCTGTGGCTCCCCGAGGGGGTGGAGATGACCTGCCTGGCCCTGGTGCTGGGCGGGGCCTTGTCCGAGGTCTGCGGGCTATTGCTCACGGTGGGAGCGTACCTGCTGGACCGCCGTCAGCACCTGCGGACAGGGGCGGGCGAGGCTCCCGATATGGGGGAGGACGGCTCCACCAAAAAGCTTTTGGGCATTACGGTCCCCGTGACCCTGTCGGCCTGTCTGCGGTCGGGGCTTCTGACCCTTCAGCACATCCTCATCCCCCGGGGATTGAAGCAGAGCGGGACCAGCTGGGAGGCGGCGCTGACCTCCTACGGGGTCCTGCACAGCATGGTTCTGCCCGTGGTGCTGTTTCCCTCGGCCTTCATTTCCTCCTTTTCGGGGTTGCTGGTTCCCGAGGTAGCGGAGTCGGTGGCGCGGGGGGACTCGGAGCGGGTATCCCGTCTGGCGGGCAAGATCATTACCCCCGCCTTGATCTTTTCCTTTGGGGTGGCGGGGGTCATGGCCTGCTTCGGGTACGAGCTGGGGGAGGCTATTTACGGCAGTCGGGAGGCGGGGATGTACATCCGCATCCTGGCGCCCCTCATTCCCATCATGTACGTGGACAGCTCGGTGGACGCCTTTCTCAAGGGCATGGGAGAGCAGGTCTACTCCATGAACGTCAACATCCTGGACGCGGCGGTGTCGGTGCTTCTGGTATGGCTTCTCCTGCCCCGCATGGGGTTATGGGGCTATGTGGTGGCCATTTACGCCACCGAGACCCTGAACACCACCCTGTCCCTCTGTCGGATGCTCCGCATGAGCCGTATGCCCGTCCGCCTGTGGGGACAGGTCTTCGGGCCCATCCTCTGCGCCGTAGGGGCGACTACCCTGTGCCGTCTGGGCGGGGCCATGCTCCATCTGCCCATTGAGGGGACGGTGACCCTGGTCGTCCATGTCGCGGTCTGCGCCGCCCTCTATCTGGGGCTTTGCGTAGTGACGGGGGTATGGAGTCGGGAGCAGACCCGGGATCTTGGGCGGATCCTTGGGGTAAAGTCCTGACAAAAACAGCAAAGGGAGGCGTACGCCTCCCTTTTTCGGGTCATTCGGTGGTCTTTTCCCTTTCGTGGAAGCGGGTCAGAAGGAGGATGGCGGCGAAGTAGAACAGGACGCTCACTACGATATCCAGAATCAGGGTCAGGAGCATATCCGCCCAGCCGTCTGTGGAGCCGAAGAGCTTCATGAGGGTCATCTGGTAGACGTGGTAGTCGATCTCGCGGAGGAGGAACAGGACCAGGGCGGACACAAGGGCCGCGAGCTGGAGGGGGTTCTTCACAGACACCAGCTTGGTGAAGGGGTAGGCGGGTGCGGGGACGTCGGTCTCGGTCAGCTCGGACTCCAGGGCGGCGCGGCTCGCGCGGGCGTCGTAGCGCTTCTTGGCCAGGGTGATGACCGCCACCGCCACGGCGTACTGGAGCAGCTCCAGAAGGACCATGGGGAGGATAATCAGAAGATCCGCCAGGAGGTCGTCGCTATCGGGGATGGCGGCGTTGACGATGACGTCCATGAGGTAGTTGAGAAGGTACTTGACCAGGGTACAGAGGGAGAAGACGGCAATCACCGAGCGGCTCTTTTTCAGACCCTCCCGCCAGATAGCGTAGACGGTAGCGGGATAGCAGACTGCGAAAACGGCCAGGTCAATGAGGCCGCCGTCGATGAGGTAGTAGAGGATATTGGTGTACCAGGCGTCCACGTAGCTGACGTTGGAGGCCAGCTGGATGTAGAGGGGGTGAAGGACAATGGCCTTGATACCGAAGGCCAGAGCGGCCACCAGGGCTACCAGCTTCAGCATACGGCGGGCGGCGGATTGAGTATGGGACTGAACCATAAGAGGATCCTTTCGGTTGGATATTGATCGATTACAGTATAAACCAAAACCGTGAAAAATGCAAGAGGTAAATCGAAACTTTCGGTTAATTATGAAAGAAAGCTCCCGGCGAAGGTCTGCTTGAGGAGATCAAAGTCGGGCTTGCTTCCCTCCGCCTGCTTACAGGCCTCCGCCACCGCGCCGAAGACGGGGGGCATATCCGCCACGGTGTAGACGGCGGGGACGGCCG
>JAGAIH010000148.1 GCA_017626655.1 Clostridia bacterium
CACTTATATTCCCACCACAAATCATATAGTGTACGCCGTGATCTGGCTGGCGGTGTACGTCAGTATTCGGGTGACCGTGAAGCGGCTGAACCGCTCCCTGCGGTAAGCGATTGGGAGGGAATACCATGTACGCCATTGATATACAAGGTCTGACCAAACGCTACGGTAACATTCTCGCCGTGGATCATCTGACCCTGCGGGCTGAGGAGGGGGAGCTGCTCTCCCTTCTGGGAGTCAACGGAGCGGGCAAGACCACAACCGTCAAGCTCCTCTCCTGCCTCACCCGCCCCACCGAGGGGGACGCTTATCTGTTGGGCAAGAGCATCCGTCATGATCCCGCCGCCGTCAAGTCCCTCATTGCTGTATCCCCCCAGGAGACCGCCGTGGCCTTCGGGCTGACGGCCAAGGAGAATCTGGAATTGATCTGCGGTGTCCACGGCTTTTCAAGGGTCAAGAGAGACCGGAAAATTGCCGAGCTGACCGAGCTTCTGGGTCTTGAGCGTATCCTGGACCGCAAGGCGGGTAAGCTCTCGGGGGGCTGGCAGAGGCGGCTCAGCATCGCCATGGCTCTGGTCAGTGAGCCGAAAATTCTCTTTCTGGACGAGCCGACCCTGGGGCTGGACGTGCTGGCCAGAAGCGATCTTTGGGACGTTGTCCGCGCCCTGAAGGGGAGGGTCACGGTGATTTTGACCACCCACTACATGGAGGAGGCCGAGGCTCTGTCCGACCGCGTGGCCATCATGAAGGACGGAAGGCTGTTGATCTGCGACACCCCACAGGGCATCAAGGCCGCCGCGGGGACCGACGACTTCGAGCAGGCCTTCATCCGCACCGTAAAGGAGGTGGGGGCATGAGAATGCTGACCTTCGCGGGGCGTAATACCAAGGAAATCCTCCGCGATCCTTTGACACTCCTTTTCGGTCTGGGCTTTCCCCTGATCCTGCTACTGCTCCTCTCCGCCATCCAGGCCAACATCCCCGTGAGCCTCTTTGAGATCCAAAGCCTCGCCCCCGGCATCACGGTCTTCGGGCTGTCCTTCATCACCCTGTTCTCGGCCACGGTCCTGGCCAAGGATCGGAGCTCCTCCCTTCTCCAGAGGCTCTACACCACGCCCCTGACCCCCGCGGATTTCATTCTGGGCTACACCCTCCCCATCCTCCCCATGGCTCTGGCCCAGACCGCCCTGTGCTACGTGGCGGCTCTGCTTCTGGGGCTGGATCTCACGGTGAATATCCTCCTCGCCGTTCTGCTGAATCTCCCCGTGTCCCTTCTGTTCATCTCGCTGGGACTGCTCTTTGGCAGTATCCTGAACGAAAAGCAGGTGGGCGGCATCTGCGGGGCCCTTCTCACCAACCTGACCGCGTGGCTATCGGGGATCTGGTTCGATCTGGAGCTGGTGGGGGGTGTCTTCCAACGGGTGGCCCATGCCCTCCCCTTCTACCACGCGGTGGAATTGGCGCGGGCAACGCTTACGGGACAGTACGGCGATATCCTCCCTCATCTGTGGTGGGTGGCGGGGTACGCTATTGTCTGCACGG
>JAGAIH010000149.1 GCA_017626655.1 Clostridia bacterium
GGTGAAACTCTCTGACCTGGGCCTCCACCGTCGTAACGCTTCTGTGGGCGGTGACGGCGCGGACGGGGATGCTGTGGGCGCGGGCTACGTCCATCGCCTGCTCGCCCACCGAGCCCGTGGAGCCCAGGACAATGAGATCGGGATAGTTGGAATTGTAGTTCATGAAATTACTCCGTCAGATGCCCAGCATGGTGAAGACCACGAAGGACACGGTCAGAATGATGGATACAGCCAGGACCGAATCGAAGCGGTCCAGAACGCCGCCGTGACCGGGGAAGATCTTGCCGAAGTCCTTGATGCCGTACTTACGCTTGAGGAGGGACAGGGAGAGATCGCCGATCTGGGAGACGATGGACACGATGAAGCCCACGATGGCCATGGCCAGCAGGGGGATGGACTCTTCGCCGTCGGCTACCCAAAGGTGGTTATAGAGCAGACCGAAGCCCACGAAGGACAGGGTACAGAAGACCACGCCGCCGATCGCGCCCTCCACTGTCTTCTTGGGGGAGACGTCGGGGATGAGCTTATGCTTACCCAGGAGCATACCCGTGAAGTAGGCGAAGGTATCGGTGACCCAGGCGCCCACGAAGGCCAAGAGGTAGAAGTACTGACCGCCGCGGATGAAATCGTGCATGATGATGAGTCCCGCAAAGCCGATGAGGGTGTAGAGCCACAGGACCATTGAGGTGCTGACGTCGCCGATGTCGGCCTTGCCGTGGGAGAATACGGCGGCGGCCAACAGGTAGATGAGGATCACGCACAGGGCCAGGGGCAGGGCGATGATACTGACCGCGTCGAAATAGCGGATCCCAAAGGGCAGAGCCGCTGACACCAGATACATGGGCGCGGAGACCCACAGGTTCTTATGGATTCCCACGCAATGCAGTACCTCATAGGCCGCCACGACGCCGAAAAGGGCGATGGCGATGGGCAGTACCACCGTATCGGCGAAGAACAGGACGGGTACGAGCACGAAGCAAAAGGCGATCACACCGGTCAAGATACGTTTGAACATGGTATATACCTGTCTTTCTGATGTATTGTGTTGAAAACGATGAAGTCAGAGTCCGCCGTAGCGGCGCTTGCGGGAGTAGAAGTCGCGGATCATCTCGTCCACGTCGGCGGGGGTCAGGTCGGGCCAAAGCTTATCGGTGAAGTACAGCTCGGCGTAGGCCGCCTGCCAAAGGAGGAAATTGGAGATGCGGAGATCCCCTCCCGTGCGGACGATCATGTCGGGATCTCCCGATTCCACCGTGTAGAGGGCGTTTGAGATATCCTCCTCGGTGACGGTAGTCTTGCCTTCCGCCGCCAGGGCGTTGAAGGCGTGGGTGATCTCGGCGCGGCCGCCGTAGTTGAGGGCTATGTTGAGAATCTGGTCGTATTCCTGATTCAAGGTTTCCACGTAAGTAATCTTTTCACGGAGGGCGGGGGTCAGTACCGACAGGTCTCCGATGAATTTGAAGCGGTTATGGTACTGCTTATAGTCCCGCTTCAGCTCCTCCAGGTAGCTGTCCAGGATGCCCATGATGGCGTCCACCTCGGCCTTGGGGCGCTTCCAGTTCTCGGTGGAGAAGGCGTAGACCGTGACGGCCTTAAAGCCCACGTCAC
>JAGAIH010000150.1 GCA_017626655.1 Clostridia bacterium
GCCTTGACCTTCAGAAGGACCTCTCCTGCCTTAGGGGTGGGCTTGGGAATGTCGAGGATGCGGAGATCGGCGGCTTGATAGAAGACAGCGGCTTTCATGGGGATACCTCCTGATGTTATGTTGCTTCCAGTATAGCATAGATCGGGCAAGAAATCAAGACGTCGGCGGGAACTTTTTGACAGAGCACGGGAAATTTGGATCCCGCCGCATACGGCTCCCCCCGCCTGTCCATACTCTCCCTACCCGCAAGGGAATCCATACCAACGGAGGAAACTATGGAACTCACCCAAAAGGAAGCTACCCTCATCAAGGATCTGAAGGGCCAGGAGCAGCTTTGCATCGACAAGTACACCAAGCACGCCGAGTGCGCCCACGATCCCCAGCTCAAGCAGCTGTTTGGCCGCATCGCAGAGGTGGAGCGCGGCCACCTGAACACCCTGACCCAGATGGAGAACGGCACAGCGCCCGCCACGGGTGGCGGCGGTCAGTCCACCATCCCCACCTTCACCGCCTACCACACCCAGGCCGAGACCCCCGAGAAGAAGCAGGACTGCTACCTCTGCACCGACCTGCTCGCCACCGAAAAGCACGCCTCGGGGCTGTACGACACCTGCGTGTTCGAGTTCGGTCAGACCGAATTGAGAAAGGCGCTGAATCATATTCAGACCGAGGAGCAGGAGCATGGGGAGATGATCTACAAGTATATGAAGGCGAATTCCATGTATTCGTGAGTTTTTGAAAGGGGGCGTCGGGTTCGGCGCCTCCTTTTCAAATTGGGGTTTATCGGGGGAGCGGCCTCCGGCGGCTTAAGGACCCTTTTGAAAAAGGGTCCTTAAGAATCTCCTAAAACTTTCAAAAAACACATATCGGATTCAAGTTGCTGATACAAAAAAGCATTTATAAAACTTAAAAGTTTGAGCCACACGAACCGAGACCCGAAAACATCTTATAAACCCCCGCGGGGACCCCTCACCCCACTTTGATATTTGGAGAACGGGGGAACGAACACACCGACAAACCCAAATTTGTATAAATCCTGCCCCAATTATGAACAATAAATAATTTTGTAAAAATTCTTCAATACCTATGGAATTTTTCTCAAAAGTATGATATAATGAGTAGAAAACTATACTCGGGTACCAGTATCATCTGAAAAACCGCCGAGTTTTACCATATTCTGTCAGCCTTTGGTTTCGCTGACCCTACTTTTGAAAGGATTCCCCGTATTTATGTCCAAGTATATTGAAAAAGCCGAGAATCAGACCCTGCCGCTGGTAGTTCTCCGCGGTGTGGTGGCCTTCCCCGGCATGACCGTGAATTGCGACGTGCATAAGGACAGCTTCAAGTCCCCCGCCGCCGCCCAGTCCGCCGCTACCGGCGGGGAGCTGGTGGTGCTGGCCTCCCTCCACGATATCTCCGAGCCCGACAGCGGTGAGGCCGATATCAAGAAGCTCTGCCCCGTGGGTACCGTTGCCCGCATCAAGCAGCTGGTCCGCACCCCCGACGGCGACACCCGCCTCATTGCCGAGGGTCTCTGCCGCGCTCAGCTTAACTCCATCATTGAGCTTGGCAAGTTCACCGTGGCCAACGTCATCTCCAAGACCGTCATCACCGACGACAACGGAGGGCTGGAGGGTGAGGCCTACATCCGGGAGGCCAACAAGGTTCTCCAGGGCGTGGTGCGCTTCATCCCCGCCGTGGCCGACGACATCATGACCCACGTCTCCACCATCAAGAATCCCGGCCTCTACGCCGATTTCGTGGCCGCCAACATCCTGACCCGCTACGAGGACAAGCAGGCCATTCTGGAGTGCTTCGAGCCCATGGTGCGGATCGACACCTTGATCCTCATCCTCAAGCACGAGGGCGACCTGCTGGCCACCGAAAACGAGATCAACCGCCGCGTCCGCGCCCGCATCAACCGCAACCAGCGGGAGTACTACCTCCGCGAGGAGATGAAGGTCATCCAGGACGAGCTGGGTGACGGCGGAAGCGATCCCGATGAGTTCTACAACAAGATCCTGGAGGCTCACCTCCCCGAGGAGATCGAGGAAAAGCTCTTGAAGGAGAACGCCAAGCTGGCCAGACTCCCCTTCGGCTCCGCCGAGTCCTCGGTCATTACGGGCTATCTGGAGACCTGCCTGGAGTTGCCCTGGACCAAGTCCACCCGGGACCGCGTGGACGTTGCCGCCGCCCGCAAGGTGCTGGACGCCGACCACGACGGCATGGAGAAGGTCAAGGAGCGTATTCTGGAGTTCCTCGCGGTCAAGCAGATCGCCCCCGAGCTGAAGAACCAGATCATCTGCCTCGTCGGCCCTCCCGGCGTGGGTAAGACCTCCATCGCCTCCTCCATCGCCCGCGCCATGAAGCGCAAGTACGTCCGCGTCTCCCTGGGCGGCGTGCGGGACGAGTCGGATATCCGCGGTCACCGAAAGACCTACATCGGCGCCATGCCCGGCCGTATCGTCACGGCTCTGACCCAGGTGGGGGTCCGCAATCCCCTCATGCTCCTGGACGAGATCGACAAGCTGACCCGCGACAGCCACGGCGATCCCTCCTCCGCCCTTCTGGAGGTGCTGGATCCCGAGCAGAACAAGTTCTTCCGCGACCACTTCGTGGAGATGCCCTTCGATCTGTCGGATACTCTCTTTATTTGCACTGCCAACTCCCTGAATACCATCCCCACGCCTCTACTGGACCGTATGGAGGTCATTCAGCTTCCCTCCTACACCAAGAACGAGAAGATCAGCATCGCGCTGAACCATCTCATCCCCAAGCAGCTCAAGAAGCACGGCCTGACCAAGCGCACCCTGAAGATCACCGAGGGGGCCGTGGGTGAAATCATCGACTACTACACCCGCGAGGCGGGGGTACGTAACCTGGAGCGCTCCATCGCCGCTCTCTGCCGTAAGGCCGCCAAGCGGCTGGTGGAGGAGACCGAGACCAAGCGGATCACGGTGGACGCCGCCGACGTGGGGACCTATCTGGGCGCCCGCAAGCTCCTGCCCGAGCGCATCTCGGCCGAGGACGAGGTGGGCGTGGTCAACGGACTGGCCTACACCGAGGTAGGGGGCGATATGCTCCGCGTGGAGGTGGCCGTGCTGGACGGCACCGGCAAGCTGGAGCTGACCGGCTCCCTGGGCGACGTCATGAAGGAGTCGGCCCACGCCGCACTGACCTTCGTGAGGAGTATTGCCGCTCAATACAGTATCCCCACCGACTTCTACCAGAAGAAGGATATCCACATCCACGTCCCCGAGGGCGCGGTGCCCAAGGACGGCCCCTCGGCGGGTGTCACCATGACCACCGCTCTGGTGTCGGCTTTGGCGAACATCCCCGTCCGCCGCGATATCGCCATGACGGGTGAGGTCACCCTCCGCGGTAACGTCCTCGCCATTGGCGGCTTGAAGGAGAAGACCATGGCCGCCTACGCCGCGGGAATCACCACGGTCTGCATTCCCGCCGACAATATGGGCGATCTGGACGAGATCGACCCCATCGTCCGTGAGCATCTGACCTTCATCCCCTGCCGCAAGGCAAGCGAGGTACTGGCCGCCGCGCTGGTGCTGCCCGAAAAGACCGTCAAAGCTCCCGCCGAGGTTTCCGAGGGGCTGAATCTTCCCGAAGTGACGGTTCGTCCCTCTACTACTCTGTAATATAAGGAGGAGACCGCTATGGCATCCCCCATCAATCTGCAAAACGTCAACCTCCGCATGACGGCGGGTGAGATCCGTCAGTTCCCCTCTGATCCCATCCCCCAGATCGCGCTGTCGGGGCGGTCCAACGTTGGTAAGAGTTCTCTCATCAATACGCTGTTGGGGCGCAAGTCCCTGGCGCGGGTCAGTTCGGCCCCCGGCAAGACCATCACCATCAACTTCTACGAGATCGACAAGAAGATCTTCCTCGTTGACCTCCCCGGCTACGGCTTTGCCAAGCGCCCCAAGGAGGATCAGGTCAAGTGGCAGATGCTGACCGACGGATTCTTCACCAAGAACCCCAACATTGACCGTCTCGCCGCCGTAGCCCAGCTGGTGGACAGCCGCATCGGGCTGACCGACGACGACCGCGCCATGGTGGACTACCTCCGCGCCGCGGGGATCCCCTACTTCATCATCGCCACCAAGGTGGACAAGCTGAACGCCACCGAGCGAAAGAACAACCTGGCCGCCATCGCCGCCGATCCCGCTCTGGACGAGGACACTGTGATCGTTCCCTTCTCCTCTTTGAAGAACGAGGGGCGGGACGAGGTGCTTCGCCAGTTCGGTATGGTGACGGGCATCAGAATGAGCAAGTAAAATCCAATTCCATCAAGGACGTTTCCCATGAATCTTCTGTATAACCATCTTTCCGTCAATGAAGACGGCCATCTCGCCATCGGCGGGCTGGATACCCTTGAGCTGGCCCGCGAGTTCGGCACCCCCGCCTATATCATGGACGAGGACGCCATCCGCGCCATGATGCGTACCTATCTGGACGCCGCCCACACCTACTTCGGCGCCGACGCTCTGCCTCTCTACGCCTCCAAGGCTCTGTGCTTCACGGGGATCTACAGGATCGCCGCCGAGGAGGGCATGGGAGTGGACTGCGTATCGGGTGGCGAGCTGTACACCGCCCGTCGGGCCGGCTTCCCTGCCGAGCGGATCTACTTCCACGGCAACAATAAGACCGAGCGGGATATCGACGACGCCATGGACATGGGCGTCGGCACCTTCGTGGTGGACAATACCGACGAGCTTCTGTCGGTGGAGTCCCACGCCGCTGCGCGAGGCATCACCCAGCGCATCCTGCTCCGCATCACCCCCGGTATTGACCCCCACACCCACAAGGCCATCGTGACCGGCTCGGTGGACTCCAAGTTCGGCTCCGCCATCGAGACGGGTCAGGCCATGGAGATCGTCAAGCTGGCGCTGGCTCAACCTCACATTCACCTGTCGGGCTTCCATTGCCACATCGGCTCCCAGATCTTCGACACCGATCCCTTCTCCGAGGCCGCCGACATTATGGTGAAGTTCATCGCCGCCGTCAAGGCTGAGTGCGGCTATGAGGTAGAGGAATTGAATCTCGGCGGTGGTCTGGGCGTGCCCTACACCGAGTTCGACCGTCCCGTGGACTACGCCGCCGCCATCAAGGACATGGCCGCCATTGTGCACGGCTTCTGCGACAGCCATGGAGTCAGGATGCCCAAGGTCATCCTGGAGCCGGGCCGCTCCCTGGTGGCCGCCGCCGGTATTACCTTGTACACCGTTGGCTCGGTCAAGACCATTCCCGGCTTCCGCACCTACGTGTCGGTGGACGGCGGTATGCCCGATAACCCCCGTTACGCTTTGTACCAGTCTACTTATACCGCCCTCATCGCCAACCGCCCCAACGAGCCTCGGGACTGCCGCGTAACCGTCGCAGGCCGCTGCTGTGAGTCGGGGGATCTCATCGGTGAGGATATGCCCCTCCAGGAGGCTCGGCGCGGCGATATCCTGGCTGTGCTGACCACGGGCGCGTACAACTTCGCCATGGCCTCCAACTACAACCGTCTGCCCCGTCCTCCCGTGATCCTGGTGAAGGACGGCAAGGCAAGAGTGGCGGTGAGGCGGGAGACCTACGAGGATCTCGTTCGTAACGATATTCTCTGATCCGTCAAGCATTTTTCGTTTCCCAAGGGAGGTATTTCATGCCTTTTCTGTCCGATATTCTACTGATCCTTCTCTCCCTGCCCGTCATGCTCATGGCGCTCTCGGTCCACGAATCCGCCCATGGCTACGTGGCCTACAAGCTGGGAGATCCCACCGCCCACAGTCTGGGGCGGATCACCCTCAACCCCGTCAAGCACTTTGACCTCTTCGGCTTTCTGTCCATGCTGATCTTCCATATCGGCTGGGCCAAGCCCGTCCCCGTCAACGCCCGCTACTTCAAGAACCCCCGCAAGGACTTCGCCATCGTGGGCGCGGCGGGACCGTTGTCCAATATCTGCCTCGCGCTGATCCATCTGCTGGTCCTGCGCCTGACCATGATCCTTGCGGTGGAATTCTACCAAGAGGAAGCGGTCAGCTATCTGGTCGCCTACGGCACCGGTCAGTCCTTTACGGGCACCATGGGCTTTACCGTCATCTCTCTGGTGGTGTATCTGCTCTACATGGGAGTGGCCATGAACGTCATTTTGGCCATCTTCAATCTCATCCCCATCCCCCCCTTCGACGGCTCCCGCATCTTCTACGCCTTTCTGCCCCCCAAGTGGTACTTCGGGGTCATGAAGTACGAGCGGTATATCATGCTGGGGTGCATCATCCTCTTCTTCGTGCTGAACCGCACGGGGTTGAATCCCTTGGGGCGTTTCGAGGAGTGGGTCATAAACGGGCTCTTTACCCTCACGGGTATGGGCAAGGGCACCCCCGAGATGGGACTTTTCCAGGTGCTGAACGTCTATCTGGCGGACCTTCTGATGGGGTAATTCCCACAAAAATTCTATGAAAGGAGCGCGGAAGTGGAAGCGCTGACCTACCGACTTGAAGCCTTTGAAGGCCCTTTGGATCTTCTGCTCTCCCTGATCCAGAAAAACAAGGTGGAGATCTCGGATATCCCCATTTCCCTGATCTGCGACCAGTACATGGCCTACATCACCGAGGCCGAGCGGCTGGATATGGATCTGGCCTCGGAATTCATCGTCATGGCCTCGGAGCTGATGCTCATCAAGAGCAAGATGCTCCTGCCCAAGGCAGAGCCCGAGGAGGAGGATCCCCGTGCCGGGCTGGCCGAGGCGTTGCTCAAATACCAGCAGGCCAAGGCGGCCGCCGCCCTTTTGGGGAAGGCTTACCCCAGGTTCAGCGGGCGTATGGTCAAGGACACCGACGAGATTTCGGTGGACAAGACCTTTGTCGCCGATCAATCGGTCACCTCCCTGTGCCAGGCGGTGCGGCGCATCATCGCCTACCGCGAGGAGCATCCTCAGGCCGACAAGGTGACCTTCACCCCCATGATCGCCAAGCCCATCGTCCCCGTAGAGGCCAAGATCGTGGGTATTCTCCGCCATTTTGAAAGGAAGGAACGGGTGTCCATGACCTCCCTCATTGAGGACGCGGTTTCCCTTCCCGATATGATCGCCGTGTTCCTGGGGATCCTGGAGCTGGTCAAGCTCCGCCGCATCGTGCTGGTGGAGCGGGACGACGTCTCCGACTCGGTCTACGGCATTGACTCTGAATTCATCATAGGCGAGGAGCCCGCCGCCCGGGAGGACTCCGAGCTGATCTCGGATTTCGATATCCTACCCGATTCCAAAAGTGAGGAGGTGAACACCCATGTCGACTGAAAACAAGAAGGATGCCGTTACCGAGGCTCTGGACTCCATCGAGGAGGTCAAGCGCGCCATCGAGGCCATTCTCTTCGCGGCGGGCTATCCCGTCAAGTACGAGAAGCTCTCGGAGGTCACGGGACTTCCCCAGAGGGATCTGCGGGGACTCGTTGAGAGCATGGCCCGCGAGTACGACGGGCGGGGCATTCAGCTTCTTCTGTACCCCGACACCTGTCAGCTCACCACCAAGGAGGTCTTCGCCCCCTACATCCGCGAGGCCCTGGGCATCAAGCGGGGCGGTAACCTCTCGGCCTCCTCCCTGGAGGTTCTGGCGGTGGTGGCCTACAACCAGCCCGTGACCCGCGCCTACATCGACACGGTGCGCGGCGTGGACAGCTCCTACGCGGTGACCTCCCTTCTGGACAAGGGACTCATCGAGGCGGTGGGCCGTCTGGACGCCCCCGGCCGTCCCATGCTCTACGGCACCACCGACAAGTTCCTCCGCGTGTTCGGTCTTCGTTCCCTTGCGGATCTGCCCGAGACCGAAGCCCTGGACGTAGCCTCCTCTAAGGCGGAGGGGGTACTGATCGAGGAGGACAAGTCCCAGCTCACCATTGATTCCGCTGAAGCCCCCGCCGAAGCCCAAGGAAAGGAGGAGACCTAAATGCCCGCTCTGATCGTCATAGGGTGCATCATTCTGTTCTTCGTGGTGCTGTTCACGGTACACATCAACGTGCGCATCGCCATGAACGACGATATGACCCTGGTTCTGAAGGTCTTCGGCATCCCCATCAAGATCCTTCCCAAGAAGCCCAAGACCTACAACCCGAAGGATTATACCTTAAAGAAGATCCGCAAGCGTGACGCCAAAGCCGCCGAGAAGGCCGCCAAGGCCGCTGAAAAGAAGAAGAAAAAGAAGGCCGAGAAGGAGCAGAAGAAGGCCGAGAAGGCCGCCGAGGAGGCCAAGCTCACCAAGGAGGAAAAGCAGGCCATCAAGGACAAGAAGAAGGCCTCCCGTCCTCCCATCACCGAGCTGATCCCCCTGGCTCTGAACGTGGCCAAGCTCTTTTTCTCCCGCTTCTTCGGGAAGATCCACATCCGCGTCATCAAGCTGAACGTCCGCATCGGCGCCGCCGACGCCATGACCGCCGCCGTGATCTACGGCGTGGCCGACCAGGCGGTGCAGTACACCATGGAGTTTCTCCGCAAGTTCTGCCGCGTGGACAAGTACAGCAAGTCCGACATCCGCATCGAGCCTGATTTCCTCATTGAGGATATCGCGTTCGCCTTTGACCTCAATATCCGCGTGACCCTGGGCGGCGTCCTGGGCGCTGTCTTCAAGGCGGGCTGGAAGTTCCTGGTGGGCTTCATCAAGATCAAGCCCGATCCCAACCACCCGAAGCCCTCGGCCAAGCCTCCCAAGGCTCCCAAGCCCCCCAAGGCCGACCCCGTCCCCAAGCCCGACGCGCCCGAGCCTCGGTCCTGATCCCCCCTGTTCCCTATTTTTAAAAATAAAATACGCAAATAAGAAAGGAAACACCACCATGTCCAACGAAACCAAGCTGCAAGACGTAATCCAGACCTCCCTGCAAAACATCAAGACCCTGATCGACACCAACACCATCATCGGTACCCCCATCACCCACCCCTCGGGCACCGTCATCATCCCCGTCTCCAAGGTCGCTATGGCCTACGCCACCGGCGGTCTGGACTACGTGGGTAAGACCGACCCCAACGCCAAGCCCGTGAACTTCGGCGCAGGCGGCGGCACCGGTCTGACCCTCCAGCCCATCGGCTTCCTGGTCATCAACGCCGCCGGTGAGGTGGAGATGCTCAACGTGGGCGTCAAGAACCCCTCCGATCCCATCGAGCAGATCGCCGATATCATCGAGCGCTCTCCCGAGATCATCGCCCGCGTCAAGGCTCTGCTGGGCAAAGATAAGCCCGCCGAAGAGTGATTCCCATACATGAACCTGTCCGCTTTTGACGGACGGGTGTCATAAAGCTTCCCGTCCCGCCGTATAGTATGAATGATACTGCTTGTACTACGGAGGGACGGGAATGTTCGTATACCATACTGCGCTTCATACAAGGCTCCTGCGGGCGGCGGCGGTCACTCTGACCACGGTGCTCTTGTTTTTGGCGGCCGCGGGGGCTTCGGCCTCGGGATCGGCTGACGGTCCCGCTCTGTGGAGCAGGCCTGCTTTGTCCTGGTCGACCGCTCAAAGCGGTGAGACCGTCATCCCCGCGGGGGATGCTTCCCTGCCCGTGGCCTTCACGGGAGTCAACGCACGTGCCGCCGTTCTTTTGGAGGCGGGATCCGGGGAGGTGGTCTTCGGACAGAACGAGGACGCCCGCTTGCCCATGGCCTCCACCACCAAGATCATGACCGCGCTGGTGGCGCTGGAGGCTCTGCCCCTGGATACCCCTGTCAAGATCACTGCCGAATCGGTTGGCGTGGAGGGGTCCTCCGTCTACTTGGTGGAGGGGGAGGTGCTGACCCTGGAGCAGCTGCTCTACGCTCTGCTTCTGGAATCCGCCAACGACGCCGCCTCGGCCATCGCGGTGGCGGTCTCGGGGAGTGTGGAGAGTTTTGCCGAGCGCATGAACCGAAAGGCCGCCGAGCTGGGGCTGACCGATACCCACTTCGTCAATCCCCACGGCTTGGACGCCGAGGGGCATTACACCACGGCTTACGAGCTGGCGGTGATCGCGCGGGCGGCTCTGGAGAACGAGACCTTCCGCCGGATCTGCTCCACCGAGCGCAAGACCATCCCTCTGCATGGGACAGAGGGGGTGCGTCTGCTCCTGAACCACAACAAGCTCCTGGACAGCTACGAGGGCTGTATCGGGGTCAAGACGGGGTTCACCAAAAAGACGGGGCGCTGTCTGGTCTCCGCCGCCGAGCGGGACGGAGTGACCCTCATCGCCGTCACCCTGGGCGCCCCCGACGATTGGCGGGATCACACCGCCATGCTGGACTACGGCTTCGGGCTGTATAAGACCGTCCCCCTCTGCGAGGCGGGCTTCTTCTCGGCCCCCCTGTGGCTGATCTCGGGGACCCAAGAGTACGTTATGGCGGAGAACACCGACGTCCTCGCCGTGACACTGCGGCGGGATCACGGCCCCATCCGCTGTGTGGTGGAGCTTCCCCGCTTTGAGTTCGCCCCCGTACAGGCGGGGCAGACCGTGGGCCAACTGCGCTTCTTCGAGGTGGCGCGGGACGGCACGAAGCGGGAGCTGGGGGCTGTACCGCTGAAGGCGTCCTACGGTGTGGAGGCGGTCACCTACCCGCAGAGCATCCGGGAGCGGTTGCTTGCTCTCTTCTCAAAAAAGAATTGACACAAAAAGGAAATTTTGCTATGGAACCCATCCGCATATCCAAGTATTTCACCGATTGCGGGGTCATGTCCCGACGCGCCGCCGATGCCGCCGTGGAGCGGGGGGAGGTCAAGGTCAACGGGGTCACCGCCGTCCTGGGGCAGAAGGTGGATCCCGATACCGACACCGTGACCTGGAAGGGCAAAAAGATCGTCTTGCCCGCCAAGCCCGCCAAGACGGTGATCATGCTCAACAAGCCCCGCGGGTATCTCACCACCCTGTCGGACGACAAGGGGCGGCACACCGTGGCCGAGCTGGTGGCCGACGCGGGGGTGCGGCTGTACCCCGTGGGGCGGTTGGATATGGATTCCGACGGTCTGCTCCTCTTGACCAACGACGGCGATCTGGCCAACAAGCTCGCCCACCCCTCCCATGAGGTGAAGAAGGTCTATCTGGCCTACGTGGAGGGCGCCGTCACCGCCGAGCAGATGACGGGCATGACCCATCCCATTGAGATCGACGGTAAGATGACCTCCCCCGCCGAGGTGCGGAAGGCCGCCTTCAACGGGTTCGAGACCGCCCTGGAGGTCACCATCCACGACGGCCGCAACCGCCAGGTCCGTCGGCTCTGCGAGCGAGAGGGCCTGTACGTCCGCAAGCTGACCCGGGTGGCCGAGGGCCCTCTGCTCCTGGGGGATCTGGACGAGGGCAAGTGGCGCCGGCTCACCGCCGCGGAGCTCCGCAAGCTCAAGGGAAGCCACAACTGACACCGAGAAAGGAATTTCATCATGCTGGAAGTATTACCCATTCAGACCAAGACCGAGCAGGCGGAGATCTGCGCCCGCGCGGGGGTGGTCTTCAAGGAAAACGATATGGCGTACCGCGCTTTGGTGGACGGGGAGCTGACCGCCGTTTGCCAGTTCTGCATGGACGCCGAGGGGGGCCACATTCACGACCTGGCCATGGTCAAGGACCGCCCCTTTACTGACCGCGACCGCATCGAGTCCCTCTTCGTCATGGGCCGCGCCGCCATGAATTTCATCGACCTCTGCGGGGTCCACAAGGCCTACTTTGAGGATGAGAGCTTCGAGGGCGAGGGCATGATCAAGTCCATCGGCTTTACGAGGCTGGAGGACGGGCGGTGGTTCGTGGATCTCACCGACTTCTTCGTGGAGCCCTGCCAGCACGGGCATGGGCTGAAGAAGGAATAACCCGCTCAAAACAAAAGAACACACCCATCTCATTTCACAATACCAATACGCTAAGAAAAGCAACCGAGCCTCTTTCAAAACTCGGTTGCTTTTCTTAGCTTAATGGTATTGGGCATCGAGGGGCCTTCCCGTTTTTTCGGTCATTCCTTTTTGATGGTGTAGCCCAGGCTGATGATGAGCTTGAGGGTCTCCATGGAGGTGTTGCGATCGTATTCCTTTTCGATTTCGGGAAGATCCTCATAGGGGATCAGGCATGGATGGGTCTTTTGGACATCGTCGCGTTTTTCTCCGTAGGTCCAGCCATCGCGGATACGGCCTTCGGACCAGACCTCATGGGTATTCCTAGCGATCAGCTCGCCCAGCTCGCGGATGTCATCGGGCAGCTCGACCGAGGAGGTGTCAATAGGCTGAGGCTTGTACATGGGGTACTCCTTTCATGGGGTCCTCCAGAAACGGAGGATAGCATAGGTCATTCTATTCCGCCCTTGGGCGGATTATGCACGGTCTTTCGGTGCAAACGTAGCCCTGTTTTCGGTATGCGCCGCCAGGGGTCGATGTGGTATTATACCACAAAACCGTTGATTTGTCAATGAGCGCCCGAAAGAAAAAAACACGTTCCCAAGCATTCGGTGACAGTCCCGACATTTCTTCCCCCCAAAAGCGTAAATTCTCAAAGTAAACGCGACTCTAAATTGCACTGTTGCATTTACTTTGAGAATTTACGTGAAGAAGGAATAGGTTGTTTACAAGCGTTCTCCCCTTGACAAAAACAGAATGATATGGTATAATGGCATCATCGAATTTGTCGGTAATGCCATTTTTTGAAAGGAATCAGAACATGAAGCACATCATTCTGCGATCTCTGATCGCTTCCCTCCTGATCCTCGTCATGGGTCTGTCCCTCTTTGCCTGTGTGAGCGGAGGCCCCTCCGAGGATACCACCGCTACTCCCACGGACAGCAACGAGACCACCGCCCCCGACACCGAGGCTCCCACCGAGGGTGAGACCGAGGCTCCTCTGCCCACCGAGGTGGATCTCCCCGAGGCCTACAAGACCGCCGATATCGTCTACGATTGCGACGACGGCTCGGTCCTCCACAACTACACGGGTAAATCCGCCGACGACTTCGCCGCCGCCTGCGCCTACTACACCGAGAAGGGCTTCAAGGTCTACAGCTCCCATACCATGGGTGAGAACACCGCCACCACCTTCGTGGGTGACGGCCCCATGGCTCACGTCTACTGGATCAAGGCAAAGGGTGAGCTGAACATCGTCCTGTCTGATACCGCCGCCAACAGCCTGCCTCCCATGACTCCCGCCGTGACCGACGGTGAGTACGAGTGCAGCATCGTCCAGCTGAAGGACAACACCAACGTCAACGGTATGTCCTACGTCATCCAGCTGAAGGACGGCTCCTACATCGTTTACGACGGCTCCTATATCGGTCAGGCCCGAAAGCTCCAGCAGTACCTGCTCAATAACTACAAGGGAGAGGGCAAGCCTGTTGTCCGCGCATGGGTGCTGACCCACTCCCACAACGATCACTACCCCACCTTCCAGGCCTTTGCTACCAATTCCCGATACAAGGATATGGTCACGGTGGAGTACGTGATCTACTCTCCCCTCAACGAGGAGAATTACACCCTGAACGACGAGAACAACGACCCCTATTTCGGTACCCAGCTCTACGAGGATGTGAAGGGCATGAAGGGCGCCAAGCTGGTCTTCGCCCATACCGGAATGCTGTTCAATTTCTGCAACCTCAACATGGAGATCCTGATGGCTCCCGAGACCCTGTACAAGGACACGAGTGACGTCGGTAACTTCAACAACACCTCCATCGTCACCCGCCTGTTTGCTGACGATTACAGCGCTCTGTTCCTGGGCGATATCGCCATCAAGGGCTCCACTTATATGCACGAGATCTACGGAAGCTACCTCAAGAGCGACGTCTGCCAGGTCTCCCACCACGGTGTGGAGGACGTGCCCCTGTCCTTCTACGAGGAGGTCAAGGCTTCCATCCTGTACTACCCCTGCAACATTTGGCTCTACGACCTTCAGGACCGTAACGACGACGTCCGTATTGCCCTGGAGAACCGCGACTACACCAAGGAGATCCTGATCGCAGGCTGCGGTGAGTACAAGCGCGCCTGGGGCACCAAGTTCGCCGCCGACGCGCCTCTGTCCATCCCCGACTATACGGTCCCTGCCCACAAGCAGCCCGCCGCTGAGCCCGATACCGAGCCCGAGACTCAGCCCCCCGTCACCCCCGACGAGCCCCGCCTCACCCTGGATAAGACCACCTACAAGGTGGGTGAGCCCATCTTGACCACCGTCATCGGCAGCGGCACCGACTGGGTCGGCATTCAGACGGTGGAACTGTTCGAGCAGGGCCAGGGCTCTGCCTTCTGGTGGTACGTCACCTCCGTCGGCTCGGGTACTCCCTTCGATATGCTGGCTGTCAAGGACGGCTCCGATCTCATGGCGGAGCTGCCTGCGGGTGAGTA
>JAGAIH010000151.1 GCA_017626655.1 Clostridia bacterium
AAACCCAAATTTGAAAACGAACTGAATTGTAACCTTATGGTTTCCTTACCCCACCGTGACCTCGGTCAGCACCATGTTGTGGTCGGTGACCTTGTCCTTTTGGGTATTCACGGTGCGGGTATTGGCCGTCCCGACCCTTCCCGCTGTGAGGATATGGTCGATGGAGCGGTCGGCGTAGGTGACGAGGCCTTGATGGGCCTGTCTCACCCAGGGGATGTAGCGGGCGACCTTCTTGGGGCCTGTGTTGAAGTCGCCGCAACAGACGAAGCCCTCGGGGTGGGCGCGGTAGTACGCGGTCAATACGTCGTTCAGGCAGGCGAGGGTCTCGGTGTTGGACTCCTCGTTCTCCACCGATAGATGGGTGTTGAAGACCGTCACGGGAGTTCCGTCCACGTCCAGCACCGCGTAGCCACAGGAGGTACCCTGGGTGGCGATGTGAACCGAATAGTTGACCGTCCTGCTCTCCAGGATGGAGTAGCGGGAGAGGATGGCGGTACCGTACTCACCGCCCTGGAAGTCGCGGATCTTGATGAAGTAGTGGTGCTGAAGCTCCGTATGCTCGGCAAGATATGCGGGCATATCCACCCTATCTGAACGGGCAGCGCCTCGGTCCACCTCCTGGAGGCAGACCACGTCGGCTCCGCTTTGGCTGATCTGCTCGGCCAGGCGGCAGAGGTTATCCTCGGTGTAATGCCCTTCGCGGAAGTGGGCGGAGCAGATATTGAAGCTGGCAAGAGTAAAGGTCGGCATGGTGTTTCCCTCTTACTTGGCGTTTTCGTCGGCGTTCTCGCGGGCCTTGCGGATGAAGTCGCGGTAGAAGTAGGCGGACTTCTTCCACTTGGTCTCCCCCGTGGCGAAGTCGGTCCGGGCGATCCCGAACTTGAAGTTGTAGGCGGCGGACCACTCGAAGTTGTCCATAAGGCTCCAGAGGTAGTAGCCGCGGACGTCGAAGCCCTCGTCGATGGCCTTCTCCAGCCACTCCAGGAAGCCCTCCACGTAGCGGATGCGGTCGTTATCCGCCACGATGCCGTCGGGGCCTACGGGCTCGCTACCCTCGAAGTAGGTGCCGTTCTCGGTGATATAGATGGGACACTTAATCTGATAGAGATCGTGGAGCAGGTGGATGGCGTCATAGACAGCCTTGGGGTAGTATTCGGTGCGGTTGTTGAGGAAGTTACCGCCCTGGGAGAAGTCCATCCGGGCCTTCTCGCTGACCGTGACGGGGACGCGGTTGTAGACGTTGAGGCCGAAGAAGTCCAGGGGCTGGCCCGTCAGCTCGAAGTCGTGAGGCTCCATCTTCATGAGGGTGCCTTCCTTCTCCAGATGCTCCAGGATGTAGTCGCTGTAGCGGCCCGCCAGGATTGGGTCGGTGTAGAACTTCCAGTTGCGCTCGTCCTGGTCGACCATGAGGGCGATATCCTCGGGGGAATCCGTGAGGGCGTGGCGCTTCCAGATATCAATGACCACGCCGATCCTGGAATCCTTGGGATTGGCGGCGCGGAAGGCCTCCACGCCCTTACCGTGGGCGACCAGGATGTTGTGGCGGGCCTGGTTCCCCCAGGACTCGTTATAGTAGCCGGGGGCAAAGCCGCCGTGGGCGTAGCCCACGTAGGTGGCGATGGGCTCGTTGACGGTGGACCACATGGGAACCGTGTCACCGAAGGCGGAAAACATCTTGTGGGCGTACTCTCCGAACCACTCGATGGAGTCGCGGTTGACCCAGCCGCCGCGGTCCTCCAGCACCTGGGGGAGATCCCAATGGTAGAGGGTGACGTTAGGGGTGATGCCGTTCTCGTTCAGAGCGTTGATGACCCGCTTGTAGTAGTCCATGCCCTTGTCGTTGAGTTGACCCACACCGTTCGGCAGGACGCGGGACCAGGAGATGGAGAAGCGGTAGGAGTTGACCCCCAGTGCCTTCATGGAGGCGAGGTCACGGTCGAATTTGTGGTAGCTGTCGCAGGCGATCGTGGGGAGGTCACCGTTGTGGGTCTTGCCGGGCTTGGCGGCGAATGTGTCCCAGATGGAGGGGGTGCGGCCATCTTCAAAGGCTGCGCCCTCGATCTGGCCCGCGCTGGTGGCGGTGCCCCACAGGAAATTCTTGGGAAATGGCATGGTTTGGCTCCTTTCGGATGGTATTTATGGATCGGTATGAATATTCGGAAAGCAGCTCCAGGGGAAGGCTGTGCTGTCGGGCAGGGTCTCCGTGGAGATAGTCTCCCCCGTGATGGGATGCGGGAAGGTCAAGCGGTATGCCCACAGGCCGATGAAGGGGGCCTTCTCACGGCTGCCGTACTTACCATCCCCCACAAGAGGCAGGCCTCGGGAGGCGAATTGGACCCGAATCTGATGGGTGCGGCCCGTATGAAGGCGGACAAGGACCAGGGTATGACCGCTTGGGTCGGTCTCCAGAACTATGTAGTCCAATAGCGCTTCCTTGCTTCCCTTGCGTCCGCCGTCGGTGACGAAGGCCTTATTCTTTTGCTTATCGTGAAAGAGAAAATCCCTCATCTGCCCCTCGGTCTCACGGGGCGGTGCCGAGAGAACGGCGAGATATTCCTTGCGAAACCGGCTGTGATCCTGCACCAGGGCGCAGAGCTTGGCGGTGGACTTCGGGGTAAGACCGAAGACCATGACCCCGCCCGTGGGGGTGTCCAAGCGGTGGATCAAGCTTGCGGCGGGATACTCCCCCTGTAGCCGTGTCAGAAGGTCGGGCTGACCCGAGGGATCGGGCTGGGAAGGGACTCCGGCGGGCTTGCGGACCAGAAGGAGGTCACGGTCCTTGTGTAGGATATGCAGTTCCATTTCAGCCTCCTTTGGGTTTTCCTCATTATACCATATTTGGATCGGTTTGTCAACGCGCCGTGTTTTTCTGCGCCTTATTTTTTTATCGGTAAAAAAATTCAAACAGATTTTCAAATATTCATACGCAGTTCACGATTTTAGGATATACTGTATACAAGTATATGGGAAACTAGTCATTTCCCTATCAACGTAAGGAGGAAATTCACCATGTTCTGCTTCCACAAGAAAAAGAAGAAGAATAACAACACCATCTGGGTCATCATCGGGATCGTGGTTGGTGTGGCCGCCGCCGCTGTCGGTGGTTACTTCCTGTTCACCAAGGTGCTGAAGGACAAGCTCTGCAAGAAGAAGTGCGAGTGCGTCGAGGAGTGCTGCGATGAGGTCATCGACGAGACCTGCGAGGCCTGCGAGGAGATCGCTGAGGTCGTCGAAGAAGTCGTTGAGGCTGTCGAGGAGTAATTCTTCCAAAACAAAATTGCCACCGAGCTTTTCGGTGGCTTTTTTGTTGTTCAGTTGTTCCCGCTCTGCTTGAGTCTGGACCACATGATGATGATGGCCTGGCCGGGGATACCCAGGGAGAAAATCAGCCATAGGTTTCGATCGGCGAAGAGGAGGACGGGGATGTAGATCAGGGCCAGTATCGACCACATGAGCAGGGAGATGATGAGGTAATTGCGGCGGCGGTTGAACCAGATGGAGTTCATGACCAGCCACACGATGAAGGAGGCGGGGACCGCGCAAGCGAAGACCACCCAGTTGGAGCGGTAGTCCAAGGACGCCGTATCGAACACGATGAACAGCACCAGGGCGGCGATCCATACCAGGAGAACGCTCATGCCTGTGACGAAGCCGCGGGTTCGCAGGCTCTGGCGCTTTTTCATGGTATCGTCGGTCGCTTCCTCCGGGACGGCGGGCTTGGTCTCCTCGTGAACGTCGGTCAGAAGGTAATCCACGGTCACGCCGTACATATCGGCGATCTGCTTGAGCACCAGGACGTCGGGAATGGATTCTCCACGCTCCCATTTGGAGATGGCCTTATCGGTATAGTTCAGCTTGGCGGCCAAATCCTGTTGGGTCATGCCGTTCTTTTTGCGTAGCTCCGCGATGTTGGCCGCGATAACGGCCTTCAGGGCGTCTTGGTTCAGGGTGATGATCTCGGTGCCTTCCACGTCACTTCCTCCTTTTCCGCCGTTTATGGGCATTCAATTGTTGATTTGTCAATTTCTACTGTCAGTATACCATATCCGAAGGCGTTTGTCAAGACTTTTCCTTTTATTTTCAACGTGTTTTCTCATTTTCTTTTCTTGTCGGATTTCTGCTCTAACGGGCATTCTACCCTCGGTAGAGATCGTTTTTCTCATGTTTCTACCGTCAATCTACCGATAGTATACAAGATATCGCCATTGACGTCTTGACTGATTCGTCATTTTGGTGTATAATAATACCATAAAACACCCGCGAAGCAGGGTTGACCTTCCACCCGTAAAGGAGAACCAGATATGAACAACTACGTCATTTTTACCGACTCCGCCTGCGACATTACCCCTGAGGTTCTGGCCGATTGGGGCGTGCGCTGCGTGAGCCTTGAGTTCCGCTTCGACCATATTGACAAGGACTTCAAGAACGAGGATATGCCCATCAAGGAGTTCTACCGGAATATGCGCGACGGCCACGTCGCCAAGACCAACGCCGTCAACGCCGAGACCTTCCGCCAGAATTTCGAGCCTGTTCTGGCCGAGGGGACCGATATCCTGTACCTGGGCTTCTCCTCCGGCCTGTCCACCACCTTCCAGCAGGGCAAGCTGGCCGCCGAGGACCTGGCTGAGAAATACCCCGAGCGCAAGATCATCGCCATCGACACCCTCTGCGCCTCTGCCGGCGAGGGTCTGATCGTCAAGCTGGTCCTGGACAAGAAGAACGAGGGCGCCACCATCGAGGAGGCTGCCGCTTACGCGTGCGAGCTGATCCCCAAGCTGGCTCACTGGTTCACCGTAGAGGATCTGGTCTACCTGAAGCGCGGCGGCCGCGTGTCCCCCGCAGTGGCTCTGGTGGGCGGTATGCTCAACATCAAGCCCGTGATGCACGTGGACGACGAGGGCCACCTCATCAAGGTCGGCACCGTCCGCGGCCGTAAGAATTCCCTGGCGGCTCTCGCGGATAAGCTGATCGAGACCGCAGAGGATCCCGCCAACGGCACCTTCTTTATCTCCCACGGCGATTGCGACGAGGATGCCAAGACTCTCTGCGATATGCTGGTTGCCAAGGGTGCTAACAACGTTCAGCACATCACCAACGTGGGCACCGTCATCGGCGCGCACTCCGGCCCCGGCACCATGGCTCTGTTCTTTGTGGCCAAGCAGAGATAAGACCGCCGCTTCCCCATTCGGTTATTCCGCTCCGCGCGATAACATGCTGACAAAGAACGCTTTCTTTGGTAAGCCTTTATAACAACCCGAAACCCACCGACGCTTGTTCGGTGGGTTTTGGTTTTGTTATTTGGTTTATTCGGATGCCTTGAAGTTGTAGATGGGGATCAGTCGGTCTGTTACCTCTACGCAGTCCGCCAGATACGGCAGAATACGGTCGGGGGACTTGTAGGCCATGGGGCATTCATCCAGGGTCTCCTTTGTGGCGGTGGTGGTGTAGACTCCCGCCTCTCTCATGGTGGCTTGGTAGGCCTCCAGGTCGTAGGCGTGCTTGGCATCGGTGCGGCTACAGGCTCTACCCGCGCCGTGAGGGGCGGAGAAGTTCCAGTCGGGATTGCCCAGACCTACGCCGATCAAGGCTCCGTCCCGCATATTCAATGGAATGAAGACCCGCTCGCCGAGCCTGGCCGATATGGCGCCCTTACGGAGGATGCGGTCGGTGTCGATGTAATTATGAACGCAGGAAAAGCGTTCCTTTACGATCAGCCCCAGTCCCTCGCAGATGCGTTCGGCAATGCGGCGGCGGTTCTCCTCGGCGAAGGCTACCGCGATACCGAGGTCGTGGAGATAGTCCTCGTAGAGCTGTCCCTCGCAGGCGGCGGTCTCCCACTTGACGGGGAGCTTCCCTCTCTCGTCACGGCGGGATGCTTTAGTGGCCTGCGGTCTGTGGGCGTGGGCGTCGTCACCGTAAGCGTCGATGCCGAAGCGGGTGAGGTCGTAGCGGTCGGTCTCCATATCCATGCGGTCGCGGCTCTCCACACGGTGAGCCTTGCGGGCTTTTTTCAGGTGGTACTTGTAGGCCTCGTCGCGGTAGTGGTTGGCGATGACCGCGCCCAGGGAGCGGGAGCCGGAATGGATGACCAGGTACAGGCTTCCGTCGCTGCCGCGGTCCACCTCGATGAAGTGGTTCCCTCCCCCCAGGGTACCGAGACTGCGGAGGATGCGGTCGGCATCCACGGCTTGGATGCAGTGAAGGTCACGGAGTGGAAGCTCGGTGATGATGGGATCATCGTGGATCCTCCTTCCGGCGGGGATATGCTCATGGATAAAGGTGTCAAGGGCGGTCAGGTCTATTTCTCTCTGCTCCAGGCGGACCACCTCCATACCGCATCCGATATCCACCCCCACCAGGGAGGGGGACACGCGGCCTTTAAGGGTCATGGTCATACCGATCACACAGCCCCTGCCTGCATGGGTGTCGGGCATGACGCGGATCTTACTGTCCGCGTAGGCGGGATCGCGGGCGGTGGCAGCGATCTGTAGTTTCGTTTGCTTGTCAAGCTCTTCGGTAAAGACCTTGACGGTGTTCTTTTTGGTTTGGATCTCGATCATACAGTCTCCTTGCTGTAGCTGTTACATAGTTGTGGGTGGGTGTACGGTGATTCATGGTTCTACAGTAGGCAGACATGTGGATCACTCCTTTCTTGTTTTATCAAATTTGGGTTTATCGGTCTGACGGAACAGATCAAAATCGGGTAGGGTGGCTACTCATCCG
>JAGAIH010000152.1 GCA_017626655.1 Clostridia bacterium
CTGGGCTGTCGGGTGCTGACCAACCGCCGCCATCCCGACGGGGTGAGCGTGGATCTTCCGACCCTGCTCCGTGAGTCGGATATCGTGACGGTCCACACCCCCCTGACTCCCGAGACCAGGGGGCTGATCGGGGAGCGGGAGATCGCTCTGATGAAGGACGGTGTGATCCTGGTCAACATGGCCAGAGGAGCTGTCACCGACGAGGCCGCCGTGGCCGCCGCTGTGGAGGCTGGAAAGATCGGTGCGCTGGGATGCGACGTCTACAGCATCGAGCCCTTCCCCGAGAGCCATCCCTTCTACCCCATCCGTGACCGCGAGAACGTGCTGTTGACCCCCCATATGTCCTGGGGCGCTTACGAGGCGCGGGCGCGGTGTCTTTCCGAGATGATCCTCAATATGCGGGCGTTCTTCGCGGGGGAGGAACGGAATCGGGTGGATCTGTGAGGCAACGGCAAAACAGCCAAAACATGAAAAGCATCGGACGAGGCTTGTCCGATGCTTTTGTTATGAATAAGCAGTAGTTTTCCACATATACGGTCGAATGATTGGCGCATGGCCTACGAAATGGCTACGAAAGAACTACGAAAAGATACGAAAGGATACGAAAATTCCTTTCGAAGATTTTCGTATCCCTTATCTAATCTGATCTTATCTTATCGGATCATACCGTATCTTACCGTAACCGATCCTAACCTATCGTATCTCAACACAACCAAACAAACCCCACCCTCCGATGGAAGGTGGGGTCATCTTGTCAGGTCGGAAGACTCTGAGATCAGAAATGCTCGAAGATGCCTGCGGGACGGCGGGGGAAGGCGCGGAAGAAGCCCTCGGCGGGGGTATGCCATACGGTGTTCTCGGTGTGGCGGGCATAGTCATAGCCGTAGGAGTCGTAGCCGAAGACCAGCTGGGTCAGGGCGGGGATGTCGGCGGAGAAGTCGTAGTCGGCGGTGTCGTCGGGGAGCTGTTCCACGGCGGCGGCGCCGTTTCGGTAGGTCACCCGCCAGATACCGTTGGTCTTCTCTCCCGACCAGGGGGAACGGGGCGGCTCGGTCGTCTTGACCGTGAAGGAGCCTGCCTTGTTGGGGTAGGGGACTGACTCAAAGAAGAGCTTTACGTCGTTGATGCGGGCCATGATGTCGGGGAGGATGGTGATGCTCGTGTGCATATAGTGGCGCAGGCGCAGCTCCACCTCGGGGATCATGGCGACGTTTTCCATCTTCACGGTCTCCATCTCTCCCTCGAACATACGGATGAAGCCGAAGAGCTTGGTCATGGCCTCGTCGGTGAGGGCGATCAGCTCGTGGATATGGAGGTTGACGCTGACCATACGGTTGACCGAGAAGTAGTTTTCAATCTCCAGAATGAGATAACCGTCGGGTCTGCCTTCTCCGTCGCGGGAGAGGTAGACCTTTTTTCTGTCGTCCTCCGTGGGGAAGTGGTTGGGTGAGCGCTTGAACATCAGGTGGCGGCCGTCGGCGGCGAAGGTATTGTAGACCTCGGCCAGCTCGGCGTTATGGGTATCTCCCGTACAGCGGATGAGGTCGGGGCAGCGGGGGGCGAAATTCAGGGCGGTGATGGGGAACTCCAGCACGCGGTGGTCGGCTACTCGCTCAAAGCCGAAGGCGCGGTAGTAGGCGAAGGAGAAGGGGTGGAGGACGGTGAGGGGGATGGCGCGGCGGTCGCACTCGGCGGCCATCTCGGCAAAGATCTCACGGACCAGGCCCCCCCGACGGTATTCCGGCTCGGTGCCGACACCGCCGACGGCGCCGCAGAGGATCTCCCTGCCGCCGAAGTGGATGGGACGGAGGGTGAGGACGCCGCCGCTCATGCGTTGGCCGTTCTCGTTTATGGCGGTGACGTGGAGGGCGTTCGGGTGGGGGATGTGGGTCTGTATGGTGTGGGACATGGTGGTGTCTCCTTTTTATTCTTACTTGGGGGGATCGCAAAATGCTTCAAATTTGGGTTTATCGGTGTGTTAGCCACACGTTCCCCCAAATAACAGAGTGGGGTGAGGGGCCCCCGCGGGGGTTTCTAAGATGGTTACGGGTCTCGGTTCATATAGTTCAAACTTTCAAACTGCATCAATGCATTTTGGTCTCAGCATCTTGAGCCAAATATATGTTTGTTTTGAAAGTTTTAGGAGATTCTTAAGGACCCTTTTTCAAAAGGGTCCTTAAGCCGCCGGAGGCCGCTCCCCCGATAAACCCCAATTTTTCGCAATGATGCGACCGCCTATTATTCTTCCTTATGGGGGATACCGAAACTTCGGGCGTACTCGGCGGCGTAGGAATCGGCGGGGGCGATGACCGTGAGGGACTGACAGCCGTCGAAGGCGCCGTAGCCGATGGACTCCACCGAGGCGGGGAGGGTGATCGACGTGAGACTCCGGCAACCCGCGAAGGCGAACCAGCCGATCTCCGTGACCGAGGAGGGCAGCTCCACCGTGACCACCGGGGTGCCTTGAAAGGCGTTGTCCTCAATGGCGGTGACGGGGTAGCCCTCGATGGCGGCGGGGACCTGGACGTGGGGCTGATCGCCCAGGTAGGCGAGGATGACCGCGTGGCCGTCCCGCATCTCAAAATGGAAGGCGGCGGTGGGGGGCTTTTCGGTCTCGGAGGGCGTGGACGGGGGCTGTTGAGGGGTGACCGACACGGGACGGTCGGTGGGGGTCTCGGGATCGTCGGACAGGGCCAGGCGGGCTTCCAGGGCGGCGATCTCCTCCAGGAGGTCTTGGATGCGGGCCTCGTACTCCGCCTTTTGGATGAAGCTCTCCTCTTTGAGCGACAGGAGGGCGGCTTGCAGATCGGATAACTGCGCCCTACAGGCCCCGAGAGCGGCGGTCAGATCGGCGGCGGCTTGGGTCTCGGCAGAGGGGGGAGGATCGGGGGGCGCGGGGGTGCAGGCGGCGAAGGGGAGGCAGAGGGCGGCGGTCAGCAGGAGGGGGAGGGTTCTCATGGCGGCTCCTTTCGATTGGGGTGCCTTTAGAATACCATGAGGGGGGCGAGAAAAATGGAGAAGGAGGGAAGGGAATTTTGCTCTTACCGCAATTTCGCCTGGAACGCCACGGCTCTGCCCAGGATGCGGATGTCGGCCAGCTCTCTACCCACGAAGACCAGGGGCTCGTATGCGGGGTTTTCGGGGGTGAGGATGAGCTTTTCCTCCTCGGGGTAGTAGTAGACCCGCTTGAGGGTGGCCTCGCCCTCCACCACCACGGCGGCGATCTCGCCGTTCTCCACCAGGTCGGTCTGCTGGATGAAAACCTCGTCTCCGTCATAGATACGGGCGCCGATCATGCTGTCGCCCTTGGCGGTGAGGCAGAAGTCGGCGTTGGTCTCGGCGGCGGTGACGTAGCCTCCGTCGGGATCCTCCACCGCCAGGGTGGGGAGGCCGCAGGCGATCTCGCCCAGGATGGGGTAGCGGCAGAGGCGGAGGGGGGAGACGTTCTCGGGGCAGGGGATCTCTGCGCGGCGGGTAGGCTCCATAGAGGCGGTCTTGCCCATGAGCCACAGCTCAGAGACCCCCAGGACCTCGGCGATGGTGAGAATGGCGTCGGATTTGGGGACGAATTTGCCGTTGACGTACTGGCTGATGCGGGCCTTGGAGAGTCCCGTTCGCTTGGCCAGCTCCGAGGCGCGCATACCGCGCAGGGCCATGGCCTCGGTGAGGCGATCCTTGAATATATCCATGATTTCCCTTTCTGTATGGTGGATTTTCGGATTTCGCTGCTTTCATTATACAGGATGGCGGGGGAGTTGTCAAGGGATTTGACGAAAAAAGTTAAACAAATTTAAAAACTTGGCTTGACAAATCGGGGGTGAGTATGCTATACTGGGCGTGTGTTAAGGAAACTTGACCACGACCGCCGACCAACCAACAGAAAGGAGACTGCCTATGCCCATGGATCCGCATACCCAAACCGATACCGACCGCGCGGCGGTGTCTGCTTCTCCCGTAGCGGAGGAGCAGGACCTGCACGAGGGGATCTGTCCCTACTTTGACCGTGACCGCGGCAAGGGCGTGGTGTACTGCGAGTGCGCCCGCTTCAAGTTCCCCGACAAGGGATCCCGCCGCGAGATCATTTACCGATATTGCGCCCACCCCGAGGGCTACAAGCTCTGCATGATCAAGCAGGCCCTCGACCACTACTACGAAAGGAAGTACGCGCGACATGATTAAGCATCCAAAGCACGACCCCCGCTACAAGCTCCTCCCCGCTGCGGTGGAGGAGACCCTGAAGCTCTACCACGCTTGGCTGGGGTATCTTCTGACCCTGATCAAGGCGGATACGATCCGCGTCAAGACCACCGACATCACCAAGGCCCTGGACAATTTCACCTGCACCGTCACCCGCGAGGGGGATGAGTACGTCATCCGCCTGGACAAGCAGGAGGAGGCGTGAGCATGACCGACAGTCAGATCCGCGCTCCCGACGGAACCTGTACCGCCGAGGCGGAGGCCGCCGCCGCTCGGGACGCCACCCGCTGTAAGAAGGTGGAGGACGCTCTCTACCGCCGCGCCTGCGGCTACAAGGTGCGGCTGAAGAAGTCCTTCAAGCTCAAGCGGGTGGATTACGATCCCGACACGGGGAAGAAGGTTGCCGAGAAGGAGGTGCTGGAGCCGGGCTTCGAGGAGATCCACGTTCCCGCCGACGTACGGGTCTGCGCCTACTATCTCAACAACCGCGATCCCGCCCGCTGGCGGGAGCATCCCCGAGAGGAGGGGGAGGAGGCGCTGGGCGGTGTGGTGGATTACCCGCCCCTGGAGGAGCCGACCTGCCCTCCCTCGGATGAGGATTCACCCGACGGAGGGGGAGGGGAAGCATGAGCCGCGGGGAGGGACGTAATGCCCCCGTGATCTGGCGGCCTCAGCCCAGGCAGGCGTTGTTCATGGCGCGGCCCGAGGACGAGGCCCTGTACGGCGGGGCGGCGGGGGGAGGAAAATCCGACGCGCTGGTGCTGGAGGCTCTGCGGCAGGTGAGCGTTCCCTACTACAAGGGCATGATCCTCCGCAAGACCCACCCCCAGCTCAGCGAGCTGGTGGAGAAGTCCCTGCGGTACTACCCCTTGGTGGACAGGGGGGCGGTATACAACGCCACCTCCCACACCTGGCGGTTCTCCTCGGGGGCGAAGATTATCTTCGGGAGCCTGCCCCACGCGGCGGATCGCTTCAACTACCAGGGTCAGGCCTACGATTTCATCGCCTTTGATGAGCTGACCCAGTTCACCTGGGAGGAGTACAGCTACCTCTTCTCCCGCAACCGACCCAACGGCCCCGGGACGCGGTGCTACATCCGCGCCACCGCCAACCCCGGCGGGGTGGGGCACGGTTGGGTCAAGGAGCGGTTCATCACTCCCGCGCCTCCCATGAGGACGGTATGGGAGGAGGTGAAGGTGCGCTACCCCGACGGCCGCGAGGAGGCTCGGCACAAGTCCCGCATCTTCGTGCCGTCCACGGTATTTGACAATGGGATCCTCCTCCGCAATGATCCCGATTATCTGACCCGCCTGGCCTCCCTGCCCGAGGCTGAGCGGAAGGCTCTGCTCTACGGGGACTGGGACTCCTTCTCGGGTCAGGTCTTCACCGAGTGGCGCAACGACCCCGCCCACTACGGAGATCGGGTGGGGACCCACGTGATTTCTCCCTTCCGCATCCCCAAGTCCTGGAGCGTCTGGCGGGGCTTTGACTGGGGCTACACCCGACCCTTTTCGGTGGGGTGGTACGCCGTGGACCACGATGGGCGTCTCTACCGCATCCGCGAGCTGTACGGCTGTCGCGCCGACGGGAACGGGCGGCCCATCCCCAACACGGGCATCTGCCGCAACGCCGATGAGATCGCCCGCATGATCCGCCGTGTGGAGTCCGAGGACCCCAATCTCATGGGGCGCAGGATCCGGGGCATCGCCGATCCCGCCATCTACCAGCGCAACGGCGGCGAGTCCATCGGGGAGCTGATGGAGAGGGAGGGGGTCTACTGGGACAAGGCCGACAACACCCGCCTGGCGGGGAAGGCCCAGCTCCACAACCGCCTGGCCTTTGACAGTCAAGGAATTCCCATGCTCTACGTCTTCTCCACCTGCAAGCATTTCATCCGCACCCTCCCCTCTCTGGTCTACAGCCAGGTGGACGTGGAGGACGTGGACACCGACGGGGAGGACCATATTTACGACGAGTGTCGGTACGTGTGCATGGAGAATCCCTGCGCGCCGCCCGTGCCGAGTGCTGTGGCGGGGAGGGAGGACGACCCGTTGGGGCTGAACGGTAGGGAAGATTTTGGATATGCGCCTTACGCGGGGAGAATGGGGAGGTAAATTGGGGTTTATCGAACTGTTTGAAAGGGTAAAAATGCTCATGACGGTAAACTCCCCCACCGCCTGCGGGCGGAGCCCCCTCGGGGAGGGAGCCTTGGGGCGCGGGTAAGAGTCGCTTGTCGGGTAACGATTTTCCGCGGGTCTGGGCAAAAGGCTCCCTCTCCGAGGGGGCTCCCGCGAAGCGGGTGGGGGAGTCATCACGAGCAGTGAGGCACTCTTTTCTGTCAGACCGATAAACCCAAATTTAGATTTCTGTCCAATCAAAAGTAATCATGAAAGGATCATCAAACATGAATCACAATGACCATCAAGAGGCGGTGAGGCTGACCGACGCCGATATCAAGCTGGCGGCGGAGACGCTGGACCGCTATCGGACGGGGAAGTCCCGTCTGGACAGCCGTCTTTGCGAGGAGGCGGCTTGGTGGAGGAGCCGACACGGCGGCGGGACCGTTGCGGGGCGGGGAGCGCGGCCTGTTTCGGCCTGGCTCTTCAGTAGCATCTGCAACAAGCACGCCGATCTCTGCGACGCCATGCCCGTCTGCTCGGTCCTTCCCAGAGAGCCGGGAGACGAGGCGGAGGCGTCCATGCTCTCGGATATTCTCCCCGTCATCACCCAGCGGTGCGAGTTCGGGGAGACCTACTCCGACAACGCATGGAGCAAGCTCAAGCACGGCATGGCCGCCTACGGTGTTTTCTGGAATCCCGCTCTGGAGAACGGCTTGGGTGACATTGACATCAAGCGGGTGGACGTGCTGAACCTCTTCTGGGAGCCCGATGCCCGCGATATCCAGGAGAGCCCTAACCTCTTTTTGGTAGGGCTCTGCGACACCGAGGCGTTGCTTACCCGCTACCCCCATCTGAAGGAGAAGCGGGCGGCCATGCGGGAGGACGGCTCCCTGTTCACCCCCGACATGGGGGGCAGCTATCTGGGGGGCAACGAGGGGCTGGCCGAGAAGACCGCCGTGGTGGACTGGTACTACAAGCGGGTCAACGCCGCGGGGAAGACGGTTCTCCACTACGCCAAGTTCACGGGGGACGTCTTGCTGTACGCCTCCGAGAACGATCCCGCCTATGCTGAGCGGGGTTGGTACGATCACGGCCTGTACCCCGTGGTGCTGGATATTCTCTACCCCGAGGAGGGGACTCCCGCGGGGTACGGTCTCATCGCCGTGGGGCGGAATCCCCAGGGCTACATCGACGAGCTGGACGGCCACATCCTGGAGTACGCCAACGCCGCCAGCCGTGTCCGCTACTGGGCCAAGCGCTCCCTGGGCATCAACGAGCGGGAATTCCTGGATCCCGACCGCCGCATCATTGAGGTGGAGGGCGACATCGACGAGGAGAAGCTCCGCCAGATCACCCTGTCCCCCATGGACGGGATGCTGACCGAGGTGCGGAAGATGAAGATCGACGAGCTGAAGGAGACCACGGGCAACCGCGACGTTTCCCAGGGCTCCACCTCGGGCGGGGTGACCGCCGCCCAGGCCATTGAGGCCTTGCAGGAGGCGGGGGCCAAGGGCAGCCGCGACATGATCGCCGGCTCCCACCGCGCCTATACACAGATCATGAGGCAGGTCATCGAGCTGATCCGCCAGTTCTACGACGGGGTGCGGTGGTTCCGCATCGTGGGCGAGAACGGCGGGCGACGCTTCGTCTGCTATTCCAATACAGGCTTGCAGGACGAGATCACGGGGGAGGGGGCCGACGGTTTAGCCTTGTACCGTCACCCCGCCTTCGATATCGAGGTCCGCGCCGAGCGGGAGAATCCTTTGGATCGCGCGGGACGCAATCAGCTTCTTCTGGAGCTGTACCGCGCGGGGCTGTTTCATCCCAACAACAGGGACGCGGCCGAGAGGGCTCTGGCGGGCATGGACTTTGAGGGGATCGACTCCCTGCGGGCCGGGATTCGGGTAGCGGGTACCGCGTCCTCGGAGGCCCACTCATGATCCGCATTCGGGTCACCCAGCGGGATGGGGGGATGGAGCTGAAGGCCCACGGTCACGCGGGCTACGCGCCCCACGGGCAGGATATTGTCTGCGCGGGGGTGTCGGCTCTGCTGTACGGCTTTATCGCTTACCTGGAGGGACTTTCGCCGATCGCGACGGCGGGGGCGCCCTCCCTCGGCGGGGCATATCCCCACCTGGAGGTGAGCGAGGGAGACGGAGAGCTGCGGGTGGTTACCCGCGGGCTTGGCGGCAGGGATGTAGCGGGCTTTGACGTGACTCTGGCGGGGCTTTCCCTCATCGCCGCCTGCTATCCCGCTTTCGTGACGCTGGACATCCCCACTATCGGAAAAAGAGAGGTAAATGAGCATGAACCAAGCTGAAAGTCCCGAGCAGGCCGTATCTGCGGCGGCGGAGGTCTCGGAGGAGGCGGCCTTATCTGAGGCGGCTCCCGCGTTTGACGCGGCCCTTCTCACCGAGGCTGAGGGGGTACGGGCGGTCTACCCCGGATTCGATCTGGCCGCCGAGATGGAGCATCCCGTTCTGGGCGCCATGCTGCGGGGCGAGGTCAAGCCTACCCTGCGCCAGCTCTACGAGGCCGTCCATCTGGATGAGGTCGTGGAGGAGCGTGTGGCCAACGCCGTGGAGGCACGGGTGACCGAGGCCGTATCGGCGGCGGTGGCGGAGGCTGTGGCCGAGGCCGTGCGTTCCACCGAGGAGCGGCTTTTGGGTCACATCCGCGCCCGCGGGCAGAGGC
>JAGAIH010000153.1 GCA_017626655.1 Clostridia bacterium
CGGCGTTCAGCCCAGCGGAAACCTGACCATTGGTAACTACCTTGGCGCCCTGAAGAATTTCTCCGCCTACACCGAGAAGTACAAGTGCTTCTACTGCGTGGTGGACGAGCACGCCATCACCGTCCGTCAGGTCCCCGCCGATCTCCGTCGCCGTACCTACGAGACCCTCGCCCTCTACATGGCCTGCGGTCTGGATCCCGAGAAGAACACCCTCTACGTCCAGTCCCACGTCAAGGAGCACGCCGAGCTGGCTTGGCTCCTCAACTGCTTCACGGGCTTTGGTGAGCTGTCCCGCATGACCCAGTTCAAGGATAAGTCCCAGAAGCACGCCGACAACATCAACGCCGGTCTGTTCACCTACCCTGTCCTGATGGCCGCCGATATTCTGCTCTACCAGACCGACGTGGTCCCCGTGGGCATCGACCAGAAGCAGCACGTGGAGCTGTGCCGCGACATCGCCACCCGCTTCAACCAGCTCTACCCCGACACCTTCACCATCCCCGAGCCCATCATGGCCAAGAGCGGCGCCAAGATCATGTCTCTCGCCGATCCCACCAAGAAGATGAGCAAGTCCGACGAGAACACCAACGCCGTGGTCTACATTCTGGACGACCGCGACACCATCATCCGCAAGTTCAAGCGCGCCGTCACCGACTCCGACACCTGCGTGAAGTACGCCGAGGGCAAGGACGGTATCAACAACCTCATGACCATCTACTCGGTCTTCACGGGCAAGACCCTCGACGAGATCGAGCGGGAGTTTGAGGGGAAGGGCTACGGCGACTTCAAGATGGCGGTAGGCGAGGTCTGCGCCGACGCACTGGCGCCCGTCCAGGAGAAGTTCAAGTGCTTTATGTCCGACAAGGCCCAGTTGGAGGCCCAGATGAAGAAGGGCGCCGAGGAGGCATCCTACGTGGCCAGACGGACCCTGTCCAAGGTGCAGAAGAAGCTGGGATTTGTGCAGATCCGATAAGAGCGTATTTGACCGACAAGAAGAACCGCTGCCAAATGGGAGCGGTTCTTTCATATATGTGTGGATTTCAAATTTGGGTTTATCGGGCTTCAGACCGATAAACTGCAGTTCCCCCCATCACGGCAACCCCCTGATTCCCAACGCCTCGTCAGGCAACACGCCTTCGATCACCGCCGCTTCCACCAGACTCCGATCCACGCACAGAGGCTTGATCAAATGCCAATCCATCTCCCCATTCAAGATCTTATCCAGAATACGACACCGTGAATCGTAGTCCATGAAGGGGAGCAGATGCTCCAGCATCTCGGGCGTGATCCCCGCGCAATCGGTCTCGGCCAGTAGCCGCTGTGTCCCTTCGTCAGAGAGGTACACCGCGATATCCATCAGGCGGGACACGTTGATCCCCTGCACCGCCAGATTTACCGTCAGCCGCTCTACCGCGCTGGGCTTCAGCAAAGGAGCCAATGCCGCCACGTCCTCGGGGGCCGCTTTACCCACAGGCTCCTGCCCCTGTGCCAGACTGCGGAGAATGGCCGCTTCCCCTGCCGTGGGGGAACCGGCACCGATCAGCTCGTCCACCGATACGCCGAACAGCTCAGCCATGGTCACCAGTATGGTCACGTCGGGGAAGGAGTCCCCCGTCTCATACTTGGATACTGCCTGCCGTGTGACGTTCAGCCGTTCTCCAAGGTCGGATTGGGTCATATCGGCGTTCTTGCGAAGCTGAGCCAGCTTCAAGCCAAAGGTCTGTGTGTTGAACATATCGGTCCCTCCTTATGGGTGTTATGAGTTCTGCATATATTGTATCCCATGATTCCCAAAATGTCAAGCAACGGTTGTTTGCGTTGGTGTATGACCGAAAAATAACCGCATCCTCCCCACTTTTTCCCAAAAACCTATTGAAAATCCCCCCCATCCATGCTATAATAAAAGCAACAAAAATCCACCCAAGAAAGGAACCACCACCATGAATCAGGACAAGATCATCAAAGCTTATGAGTACGCCCGCGACGAGTACGCCGAGTATGGCGTCAACACCGACAAGGCGCTGGAGGAGTTCGACACCATCTCCATGTCCCTCCACTGCTGGCAGGGCGACGACGTGGTCGGCCTGGAGGGCCTGGGCGACGTGGAGTCCCAGAACCTGGTCACGGGCAGCTACCCCTATGCCGCCAAGACCGGTGACGAGCTTCGCTCCGACATCCAGATGGCCTTCTCCCTCTCCCCCTTCAAGCACAAGGTCAA
>JAGAIH010000154.1 GCA_017626655.1 Clostridia bacterium
CGGAGCCTTCACCGGAGCCTTCGCCCGAGCCTTCGCCCGAACCGCTTCCCGAGCCGCTACCGGAGCCTACACCGGAGCCTTCGCCCGAGCCTTCTCCGGAGCCTTCTCCCGAGCCTTCGCCGGAGCCTTCTCCCGACCCTTCACCCGAGCCTTCTCCGGAGCCTTCTCCGGAGCCTTCTCCGGAGCCTTCTCCCGAACCTTCACCCGAGCCTTCTCCGGAGCCTTCTCCGGAGCCTTCACCCGAGCCTTCACCGGATTCGGAGCCATCTCCTTCGGGGCCTCCGCTATCGCCTGTCTCCTCGCCTTCGCCGGGGTCCGGATCGCCCGGAGTCGGTGAGCCGGTCTCTCCCGGTTCACCCTCGGTCTCATTACTGCCGGTCTCGTCGGGATCCGTGGGATTATCGGGATCTCCCGGATCGCCCGTTTCTCCGGGCGGTTGGGTCTCCTGCGGATCGCGGGTTTCAGTCTCATCAGTCGGCGGCACACTTTCCGTGGGTTCCCGATCGGTTTCGGAGGGATCCTTGGAATCCTGCTCGTTCGTCTCAGGCTCTGTGGTCTCCTCCTCGGTGGTCTCCTCCTCGGTAGTCTCCTCCTCGGTGGTCTCCTCCTCGGTAGTCTCCTCCTCGGTGGTCTCTTCCTCGGTGGTCTCCTCCTCGGTAGTCTCCTCCTCGGTGGTCTCTTCCTCGGTGGTCTCCTCCTCGGTGGTCTCCTCCTCGGTGGTCTCCTCCTCGGTGGTCTCCTCCTCGGTGGTCTCCTCGTCGGTGATTTCCTCATCGGTGATCTCCTCGTCGGTGATCTCCTCGTCGGTGATCTCCTCGTCGGTGATCTCCTCGAAATCGGTATCGTCTATGGTTTCTTCGTCCGAACCGAGCTCATCCGTCCAGTCAGGATCAAAGGTCTCGTCTACCGTCTCGTCCTCCAGACTCTCGTCGGGATGGGTTTCCTCATCCTGAACAGGATCGCTCTCCCCCGGTTCGGTCTCCTCATCGGTAGGCTCGATCTCCTCCTCGGTGTTCACGGTATCCTCGTTTGTGGTATCCTCGGCGGTCATATTCTCTATGATCCCCGAAACCGCGCTCACGCACAGCCCGGTGACCGAGCACAGCACCAGTGATCCTACTAAGACCACCAGCCAAAGATATTTCCGAAGAAATACCATCCTTTTTACGTAAGATTCATATAGCATAGGATTCCCCTCGTTATCGCAATATAAAAGCGTCCTTTTTTCCCAAGATTTTCCGCCTTGTCCGACTTCTCCCGAACAGAGAAGCCTTGGCGTTCTCCGGGGGGATCAGGGCATGGTTACGGTCAGCGTACCGTAGTAACAGAGAATCTCGTAGCTTCCCGTTACGTCCACACGCTTTCCGCTGGATTCATCGTATACCGCCACGTACACGATCTGATTGTCACATTCACCGATTTCGGTCTGCTTTCCGTAGGTGGTGACCTGCATGGTATGACCTTCGCAGACGTTTCCCGCCAGGATCTCCCACTGAGAGGAAGACAGAGGGGTTCCGTCGTAGCGTTTTGTGGCGTCGGCAGACTTAATGGATATCTTCCGAGGAGTCACGGTCAGGGTTCCCGCTTGATAGGAGAACTCGTACTGGTTACTCATGTCCTTTCCCTCGGCATCGGTCACATAGGCGCTGACGAAGTTCATGGTCTGGCCCGCCAGAGTCTGGGAGCCTACGCAGTGGTAGTGGATCTTCTCCCCGTTTGCCACCTTGCCATTGACAAGAGAGCATTCGCTGTTTGTCAAGGGCTTACCGTCAAACACCTTCTCGGCACTTCCCGACGAGATGGTCAGGAGACGCTTTTCAACCTTCAGCTTTCCGAAAATGTAGGTGATCTCGTACTGGTCGCTCACATCCACCTTTTTCTGGTCCAGGACGGTAGCCTTAATGGCATTCTCACATTCTCCGACGTAGAGCTGAGAATGGTAAAACTCCACTTCCAAATAATGTCCGCCGGCCAGCTTACCGCTGGTGATCGTGTACTTTTCCGCTGTCAGAGGCGTGCCATCATACATCCGGGAGAGGTTTTCGGAGCGGATCGTGATCTTGCGAGGGGTGACCTTCAAAGTCCCCAACCGGAAGGTTATGCGGAACTGGTCAGTGACGTCATTCCCGTTTTTGTCCAGTATGTTCAAGTTGACGCCGTTTTCACTTTCGCCGACCGTGATCTGTTTGCCATTCACCTGGATGTTCATGATGTGTCCGGCGGGTACGGTACCTTCTTCCAGCGTAAAGGTCTCATCGGTCAAGGGGATCCCGTCGTAGACCTTTTCATCCCCGGGTGTACTGATGGTCAGACGGCGGGGGTATACACTCAGGGTACCGAAATCGTAGGTGATCTGGAACTGGTCACTCACGTCGTTGCCCTTGGAATCCAGAATGGAGGCGTGCATGGTGTTCTCAACCTGGCCGACTCGCTCCTGGACATGGTAGAAGCGGGGGGATACGGTATGGCCCTCCGGCAGCTCGCCCTGGGTGATCTCGTACTGGGTCCCCTTCAGCGGGTTTCCATCGTAGTACTTGGACTGGGTCCCCGAGGTAATATGCAGGATCACAGGCTCCACCTTCAGAGTCCCGTAGAGGACCTCAATGGTGTACAGATCCGAAACGTCGTTGTCCTGCTCATCGACGACATGGACGGTGATCTCATTTTGACAGCTTCCCACCATTGTCTGCTCGGAATTGAAGGAGACCTCCAGCTTGTGCCCCTTGGTCAGCTTTCCGTATTTCAGCTTATACTCCTCTGCCTTCAGAGGGGTGCCGTCGTAAGCCTTTTCCGCGCTGACCGTGGAAAGGGTCAGGGGGATCTTGCGAGGGTGGATATGCTCCGCGATGATCATGGTCACAAAGACCAGCAGGATCACGGAAATGGCCACCACAAGCCCGCCCGCGATATACATGGATGCTTTCTTTTTGTTCATAGCTCTTCCTTCTCTCACACGTTGCGCTGTAGTCTCTTCAGGTACTCACGGCATTGAGTCATGGAGCCGGGACCGAACAGGTCATCCATAAAGGAGAGCAATCCCTCGGACGCGTTGCGAACGTACACGGGATTCTGGGTCTCCAGCTTACGGAAGATCTTCTTGGCGATGATATCGTCCAAGGCCTCCTCCTCGCTGCCTCCGCAGGCCATGTACAGAGGAACGTACTGGGTGATCTGCTTCATGATACGGTTACCGAAGGTCACGCGGAAATGCTCGACCAGATACGCGTCCAGCTTCCGCAGACGGTCAGCCTGCTCCTCGGAGAGAGCGTATGTCTCCTTGGCGTTGGCGACCAGCTGATTCCAGTAATCAATAGAGATACGAACAGGCGCCGTAGCCTGGGCGATGAAGGGCTTGGCCTTCTTGTCCAGATTGATGATCATGGCGCGGTCATAGACCTTGTCCGAAATAGCAAACGTAGAGTCATCGTTGTTCGCGGTACCGATGTACCACATATTGACAGGCAGCTGCAGACGGCCGCCCTTAAAGAGCTTGGGATCCTGCGCCCAGGTATCCGACACCACCTCCAGCATACGGTCCTTCTTATCGGGCAGCTCCAACAGCGAGAGGAAATCCGCGAAGTAATACTCCACGCGGGCGATATTCATCTCGTCGAGGATGGTCACGTACAGGTTACGGCTGTAGTTGGCCTCGTACAGGGTGCAGAGAAGGGGCATTTCGTTGAAGCGCTCGGTGAACTCGTTGAAATAGCCGATCATATCCGAGCGTTCCTTCCACATGGGCTGGATGGGGATGACGTTGGACTTGTTCATGACGAAATCCCCGAACACGGTTGCCAGGGAGGTCTTACCCGTACCCGACATACCCTGCATGATGATGATGGGAGAAACGCCCAGAGAGGCCACGAAGCGGCGGATATCGTCAATATCGTAGTACAGACGTCGTTCGTGGGCCGCGAAGGCGCGGAAGCGGTTGCAGAACTCCTCCAGAGAAATGCGCTCGTTATAGGCTACGTTGGGCTGTGATGCCATTTCCCGATCCAGCGCGGATAGAGTGCTGAACCGCACCGCGTTCTTTTTCGCCTCGGGAGACAGCTTTTTCTTTTTCTTGCCGTCCTTCTCCTCGGGCTCCTCCTTTTTCTCCTCCTCGGCCTTGCGGATGCCCTCGACCTCAATGGTCTCGTCGGGTTCGCCGTCCTTCCTTCTGCGGGGGATCAGAGAAAAGCCCAGCCACAGGACCACGCAGGGGAGGGCGCAGCCCATCAGGAGGAGTACCATAACCGACTCGGATCGGACACGGGGATTCTCGAAATAGGTATCCACCGAATCGGCGGGTTTCAAGGGAGATATGACGTCCAGAAGAGTCAGAACCGTCAGAACACCCACGGCCATGATCAGCAGTGCCGTCAGGATCACGATCACCGTAAAGCCTTTTTTACTCTTCTTCTTTTGTTCGTTACGGGTACTCACGGTTCATCTCTCCTTTCCGCGTAAGCCGCTGTTTTGGTGCCCATCCTCAGGATTCGGACGGTGTATCGTCGGTCTTATCATGATTGTCAGTCGTTTGAGGGGATGCCGGGATATCCTCCTCTGCCTTTCTGATCTTTTTGGTCCACAGGTATTTCTTGCGGATGTTTTTCTTGGCCTTCTTCCATTCCTCATCGAAGAACTCCATGAAGTAGCTGAGCTCGGTTTCCAGCTCCTGGATGCCCTCGGGGCTGGAGTAATCCTCCTGAAGAGGCATACGTCCCGTCTGACGGCGGAGACCGTTGTAGCGCATCTTCATGGAGAAGTACATCTTTTTGTATTCGCTTTCGGGACGATCCTCTTCCTCGTCAAGGTTGATGCTCAGCATATCGTCCTCCTCCTTGGACTCGGTTTCATCCGATTCCTCGGGGGGCAGGATCATACCCGCGATCCGTTCCTCGTAGGTCTCAACCGCGTTGGCGTACTCCTCGGTCAGATTCTCGAGCTTCTCGCGGAGTCCCGACAGCTCAGCGTTAAGGCCGGACAGAGCATTCTCGTAGCTCTCCTTTGCCTCGTCGCGCTGGCGCTCGGTCTCTGCCAGCTGATTCCGGACGTCATCCAGGATGCCTTGTAGAGTCTGTAGCTGCAGAAGGGACGCGCTATGCTCCTCCCGCAGGGCGGCGTGTTGGGTCTCCAGCTCCTCGTGGAGGATACGGAGCTTCTTCAACTCTCTGCGGTCCTCCTCCAGCTCATCGTTGCGCTTTTCCAGAAGGAGCATATACTCCTCGGGATCCTCGCCCGATTCGCGGATGCGCTCGCGCAGAGCGCGGATCTCGGCATACCGAGCCTCCTGCTCCGCCTCGCGCCGTCTTGCCTGCTCCGCCTCATACTCGGCCTCCAGCTGCTCCTTCAGCTCGCCGCCATATTCATAGGTCAGGTACGAGCAGAGCAGAGCCAGCTCGGCGAACTCATCTCCCGCGTCGTCGGGGAGAGGGGACACCGTATTGCAGAGCTTCTTCAACTCATAGCCCTTGCCCGTATAGGCGGTCAGGTAGTCGAACAGATCCATGGACGCCTTGAAATGGATGTCCATGCGGAGCATATTGGTACGGGTAATGGGGGGCTTCAGCATAGGTGCCTTGGAGACCTCCTGCATGAGGGGGGTATTCAGCAGGATGGCGATCATATGCAGAATGCTGTTCATCCGCCCCAAAAGATCCCGAATCTCCCGATTGTACGCCGTATCCTCCGCGTTATGGGAGGTCTCGGCCAGGTGAACCGAGAAGACCAAATGCCGATGTCGGAAATGGACGTCCTTGCTCATGGAGAACTCCGACTCGTAGGTGTTCCACAGCGCCTCAATGGCCTCGTATCGGATGGACACGAAGTTCTTGACGTAGTGCAGGAGCATATACAGGAAGCGGTTCTCGTAGATGGCGTAGTTGCTGAGGTTTTCAACCACGTACAGCTTGTCGGGGATAAGGCGGTCGCCCTCCTCGGGAACGTGAGTGATCAGATTGCTGTGCTTGGCCAGATGCTCCACCGACGCGCGGGAGACGTGCTTGGCCTTCTCGATCGGTACGGTATTTCCCTCCTGGCGGATAAACTGGCGATCCTCCAGCACGGCGGCCTCCAGAGAGGCGAGAGCGCCCTCGATCCGCTCGATCCAATCGGTTTCGATGGTGCATTCGTACCGCACAGTCTCCAGCCGCTCCTTCTGCTGGTTATTCTTATGGAGCGAGGCGCGGTGCTTGCGGCTGGTCTCATGGGGAAGAGTTTCCCGCCGCAGCTCCTTAAACGCCCGATGGTAAACGTCCAGCTGTCGCTGTTCCTTGTAAGCCATTCCGTCTACCTCCGTCAGGCGTTGTTACGAAGCCGCTTCAGATAATCCTTGCACATGGGCATATGATCCTCGCCGAACAGCTCATCCAGACAGCTGACCAAGCCGTCGGCGGCATTACGGATGTACACGGGGTTCTGGGACTCCAGCTTACGCAGGATCTTCTTGGAAAAAATATCGTCCAGCGCGTCCAGCTCGTTTCCGCCGCAGGCAATGTAGATGGGCACGTATTGCTTGATCTGCTTCATGATACGGTTACCGAAGGTCACGTGGAAATGCTCGACCATGTACTCGTCCAGCAGCTGTAGCTTTCTCTGGCAGCGTCTGGTCAGGGAATACTCCCCCATAGCCGACTTGAAGAGCTTCTGCAAATGGTCGCAGGACAGGGCCACGCTCTGGGTCGGAGGAGCGACGAAGGGCTCGGCCTTCTTATCCAGATTCATGATCATGGCGCGGTCGTACACCTTATCCGAGATGGCGAAGGTGGAGTCGTCGTTGTTCGCGGTACCGATGTACCACATATTGTCGGGCAGGGTCAGCTTGCCCTTATTCAGCAGCTTGGGATCATTCTCCCACGTATCCGACACGACCTCCAGACGGCGGTCCTTCTTATCGGGAAGCTCCAGCAGAGAAAGGAAATCCGCGAAGTAGTACTCCACGCGGGCGATGTTCATCTCGTCCAGAACCGTCACGTAGATCCCCCGATTGTAGTTGGCCTCGTAGAGGTTCTTCAAAAGGGTCATTTCGTTGAAGCGCTCGGTGAACTCGTTGAAGTAGCCGATCATATCCGAGCGCTCCTTCCACATGGGCTGGATGGGAATGATGGTGGAATCGTGCTCCACGAAGTGACCGAAGGCCGACGCCAGCGAGGTCTTACCCGTACCCGACATACCCTGCATGATGATGATGGGAGAGACGCCCAAAGACGCTATGAAGCGGCGGATATCGTCGATGCTGTAGTACAGGCGAAGCTGGTAGGCGGCGTAATTGCGGAAGCGGGTGCAAAGCTCCTCCAGACCGATATAGTCGTTAAAGGAAGGGGTATGGTAGTCGGCCATGCGGCGGTCGATGCGGGTCAGCTCCTCGAAGCGGGGGGTGTCGCCAGTACGGTCACCCTCGGGGATGGTATCCTCCCCTGCCTCGGCAACAGAAGCTCCCTCAGCGGTCGGAGCATTCTGCTCCTCGGGCAGAACCTCGGACTCCTCCGCGTAGCCCCTCTTTCTTCTCCGCTTTTCTTCCTTGCGGGCTTCCTTGGCGGCTTTTTTCGCCGCCTTCTTTTCGGCCTTTTCCCGCTTTTTTCTCTGGCGCTTGGTTTCAGTCTTGGGCGGCTGGTCCTCCTCGGCCTCTACGCCCGCGCCGACCACCGACACCACACGGGGGGACGAGTGGGCCGACACCAACACGCAGACGGTGAGAAACAGCACGGATACGAGAAGGACGATGACGTAGACCGCCAGAGCCGTCTTAGTCGATAGGGTACTCCAGAGGTCCGTCAGATCTATATCGTTCAGTATGTCCTGAAGAAAGTCCATATAAAAATTCAGTCTGTCTGTCAACATAATTCTCTTTCCTTATCTCCTGATCTTCGCGGCGGTTACGCCTGGGCGTCGGTATCGCTTTGACCGACGGCATCCTCAATCCCGGTCCCGGCTGTCTCTGCGGGGGCGGGCTGTGTCTGCGGGATCGCCTCCGCCTCAGCGGTTCCCTCCTCGGAGGACTCTCCGCCGTCCCCGGAACGGTTGATGTTCACCGCGCCGAAGGGCATGATCCCTTGGGTAAACAGGGGCAGGGCATCCTCGCCGAACACCGACTCGGTCAGCTCCCGCAGGCCCTTCAGCTTATCGGGGGTCTCGGCGCAGGCCTTACGGATCTTGGGCAGGACGTGGGTGGACAGGGCAAAGTCCATGGCGCGGTCACTGGTCCAATCCGAAAAGATGGCCATGTACATGGAGGAAAGATTCTCCATAGTCAGATCCGTGCTGTTCCCCAGCTTCAGGCCCATCTCCTCGTTCAGGTACTTGACCAGACGGTCCCATTTGCACCACATATCCTCGGGCAGGAGATACTCCTCATAGAACTCCGCGACCATGGTGGTAAAGTGGGCGTAGCTGACGGGCTTGTAAGGATTCTTTTCGATACGGGGAGCGGATTCGGCGCCCGCGGCGGGAGTGACGTTCACGCGCACCTTGACGCTTCGGCTGTAGGCGTCCCTGGTGGCGAGCTTATGGGCATGCTCCTTTCCGAGAATGGCAAAGAACCACATATTGGCGGGAACCGTGAATTCACGCGCGGAGACCTGCTCCAGGCCATGCTCCCCGATATCGGGGCGGAACATGATGGTATGGCCCTTCATGGGATCACAGATATAGGATTCAAAATCATAGAAGTAACGGGTGAGCCTGTCGGGATCCACGTGATCCAAATAGGTACAACAAATGGCGTTCTCCGCGTATTTGGCCGCGTACAGATCCACCAGAACGCCGGTGCCGCGGTTGTTGGCAGAGCCCATGGGGTTCTGACCCAGCATGGCATACAGCCCCTCCCAACTGTCCTTTACGGCGGTGATATGGCCGCCGAAGCCGAAGTAGCGGTTCAAAATCTCCACAACGCCCTTGACGCAGGTCTCGGGCTGAATATCCAGATAAACAAGGCGGGAGCTGGCCATGGCCACGGTCAGCATACGGCAGGTCTCGCGGGATATCTCGTATCCGCAGAGGGAGAAGTACGCGCAAAGCTGCTCCGACAGAGTATTGAAATCCGACAGCTCGTCGTAGCTGCGGACGGTGCGTTGCTGCTTCAGCTTGGCCTCAACCTCCCTGAGGGTATCCACGTAGGAGGTCGCGTCGATCTCCTCCTCGGGCTCCTTGGCCTCGGTCTGCTGCTCCATCGCGGCGATTCTGTTTACGTAGGCCTGATAGTTCTTCACGCGCTTCTTATGGACAAGAATGGTGCCGATCAGGGACACGACCGCCACCAAAAGGGTAAAGCCGAAATACGGAAGAGCAGACAGGAGGTCGCTGGCCCTGTACACGTACATGGAGAATACAAAGATCAGAAAGGCGACTCCCTCCATCAGAAGAAACCCGATTACGGGGAAGCGCTTGGAGGGGGCAATATCCTCCAGCAGTGGTTCCTTACAAAAGACGCACATCGCGGTTCCGTCAATGTTCTTCGTTCCGCATTTTGGACAGATCTTCATGGTGTATTCCTTTCAGTCTATGAAAAATAGGTCTTACCGCAGAATGGGGGCGTGGTCATTCGATGGCCTCCAGCCGTCCGTTCACGACGCGGTAATAGGGGTTCTCGGGATGGATCTCAATGGTCTTCAGGTACAAGCTGTCCAAGGCGCTTCCCTTTGTCCAGATGCACTGTATGGTCTTGGGCAGATAGATGGAGCGGATATGTCGGTTCAGGATGCTGTGGTCTCCGAAGGTTCCGTCGTCTTCGATGGAGCCCAGAGAGATCACGGTGTAGGTCACGCCTCCATGTGTCACGGTCTCGGGGATCACCACGTTTCCCCGCTGATCGATATCCACAAGCTGAACCTTGCGGTATCCCACGATAGCGTAGGTCATATCGTCCACGGTGAAGGTATCCCGCATGACGGGGCTGCCGTCCACTCCGTCGTAGGGCTCCTCTCCCCGCTCGGGGAGGCAGTCCGAAATATCAAATTGGCAGTTGCTCCACTGTACGAAGTGGCCGTCCATGAAGCTCTCACTGCGATCAATGACGTACTGTTTTCCGTCACGCAGGAAATAGTACCAGACGTCTTGATCGTCGGTGACGCAGAAGTAGCGGTAATCGTATCCCAGATCGGATAACTCGTTATCATCCCACGTGAGGTCACACCAGTACCACTCTCCGTCATCCAGACGGATCAGGTTCCAGCCATGGGGCTCTCCTTGGTTGGCTATGCCGCTCACAAGGACGTTGTCGATATTGTGGAAGTTGAGAAGCAAGCTGAAGGTCTCGGCAAAGCCCTCGCAGACCACACCCCGTCGGTTGTCAAAGAAGCCCCATATACTGAACGCCCAGTTACAGACGTCGGGATCGGCGTTCAGCACCTCGTAGGCGTAGTCCACCTCCTCGACGATGGTTTCGTAGTGGGCCATGGCGGTATAGTAGGCGGTTTCCTCATCCTCCACGGTTCTTACGATCTCCTCCACGCCTTCGTAAATCATGCGATTGTATTCGGCCCGCACCGCTCCGTCGATATAATCGTCGAAGACCAGCACGTAGATCTCATTGCCCATCATGACGATGACCCGCGAGATCCAGTAGTACAGGGGATGGTCTTCCTTGTAGAGATAGTAGACCGAGGATATTTCGTCAAAGGTCAGGCCGAACAGGCTGACGTCCACCGCTCCCGCTTGATAGTAGATCGTGTTTTGATCCACGGTCAGGGGCTTGGCGTCGGCGTCCTCGTTATCGTGGAAGGCGGTCACCGTACGATGGATGGCGAGGTAAAGGGCCTGCATGGCGCTTCCCTTCTCGCGAGTGCCCAGGTACTCGTAGAAGTAGTCGTTGGCGTACCGCTCCTCGTCCCGGTAGATATTCACCTCGGGCGGTTCCTCGGGAAGCTCGGTTTCAGGCGTCTCGGTGGTCTCAGGCTCGGGGGGCTCGGTTTCAGGCGTCTCGGTAGTCTCGGGCTCGGGAGGCTCGGTTTCAGGCGTCTCGGTGGTCTCAGGTTCGGGAGGCTCGGTTTCGGGCGTCTCGGTGGTCTCGGGCTCGGGAGGATCGGTTTCGGGTGCCTCGGTAGTCTCGGGCTCGGGAGGCTCGGTTTCGGGTGCCTCGGTAGTCTCGGGCTCGGGAGGCTCGGTTTCGGGCGTCTCGGTGGTCTCGGGCTCGGGAGGCTCGGTTTCGGGTGCCTCGGTGGTCTCGGGCTCGGGAGAATCGGTTTCAGGTGCCTCGGTATTTTCGGTAATCTCGGTCTCGTCGGGATTGGGCTCGTCGGACTCGGGTTCGGGAGGCACAAGCTCGGTAGTTTCGGGCTCAATAGGCTCGGTTTCGGGAGGCTCGGGATCCTGCGAGAGCGCGGCGGTTGGCTTCTCCTCAGGAGTGATCACGGATCCCGACTCTGAAGGAGGTTCCGACGGATCGTCGTTCATAATGCGGAACAAGACATACCCGCCGCCACACACGATGGTTACCGTCAGTAATATCGCGATCAGATTCACGAATATTTTGCTCTTCATGCCCGCTCCTTTCCCATGGCGCAGCCCGCGACATCACCGTGACATCAATCGGTACACATATATGCATTAAGGTATAAATATAGGTTAAATTATATGCTTATGAGGAACCCATGTCAATACCGATGAACTTTCAATTTTGTTTTTTTACAAACAATTTACATTTATTCCATAAAAGAATTCTCCGAAAGCTCGTAACACTTCAGTATCCCAACCGATCACGGCATATTCCCGCCGTTTTTCCCCACAGCTCACCATTACCAACCTAATTTGAACCGTTCAATTCAGGTTGGTCTTTTTCTTACAAAAACAGACAGGCGCGCAACTCCCAATCGAGTTGCGCGCCTTTTTGCTGATTATGAATCATCCACGATCAAGCATCATTCGTCCCAAAGAAGACCATGCAAGCTCCCTCCCCTTGGAAGTCAATCTCAATCTGAGAGGTTCCGTCGGCCAGGTGAGTGACCTTGGCGGGGATAGAGCTCCACACATCCTCTACAGTCTTCTTTTCGGTAACATAGCGGAAGGTCTGCCGCACCGTGGCGAAGACGCAGACCACGCCCTTGCCGGTTTGGGAGTTGATCTTCTCGTAGCACTCAAAGCCCGAGCCGGTCATACCGCTCTTGATGGCGGCCTCGGCGGTGATGTCGTCGCGGACCTGCTTGTAGCGGGACAGGATCTCCCTGAAGCGGGCGCGGCCCTCGGGGGACACCCCCGGGAGATCGCCCCAGATGCCGTTCTGACCCAGGATGAGGGAGGCCAGGTTGATGTCCTGGGAGTGGATGGGATCGTCGGGGAGGTAGTGGGTGAGGAAGAGGACCGAGGGGATCCACTTATCGAAGGTCAGAGGAGTGCGGGCGAACCAGGTGCGGGGAGCGCCGGGGTGGACGAAGACGTTGCACCAGAAGGTGTCAGGGTCGATGGGGATGCCGTAGCTCTGGTAGTAGGGGCCGTTGTTGATGAGGAAATACTTCCCCACCGACAAAAATCCCAGGCCAACGCTGCGGTAGCCCTCGGTGATGTCGAAGTCCACGATAACGTCCGGGCAGGTGGCGCAGATCCTGTCCACGATCTTTTCCATGTAGATCCCCACCCGGAAGGCATAGGCGTCAGCCCGCTCCTCGGGGGTATTCTCGGCGGTACCATGGTGATGATGCGGGGAATTACAGCCGTACTGACCCACCGCGTCCCATTTGAGGTAGGACACGCCAACCTCTTTGGACAGGCGGATGAGGGTATCCGCCAGCTCCTCCCAGTAGTCGCTGACCAGGCACATATCATAGCTCTCCTCGGTCTCCCAGACGGGATGGGGATCGTAGACCTTGCCGTTCCACTCGATCTTGCAGTCGGGACGGTTGGCCAGGGCTTTACTGGTGACGGCGGCGTGGGGCGGGCCGATCCAGAGGCCCAGCTTCATGCCGTAGCTGTCCAGGCGCGCCTTGACCGTCCTCATGCCGTCTGGGAAGCGGGCGAGGTTGACCAGCCAGTCGCCGCACTTCTGATACCAGCCCGTGTCGATGACGAAGACCTCAATACCCATCTCGTGGGCGGCATCGATCTCGGAGAGCATCCGCTCCTGGTTCATGTCCATGAGGTAGCCCCGCTTGTTCCAGAAGCGGTTGCGCTCCTGGAAGCACCAGCTGTTGTAGAAGACGTAGGGCTTGCGGCTCTCGCGGTTGAGGGTATTGTACTTGAGCTGGAACTCGCGGAAGGCGGCGGCCAGGGTGTCGGTATCTCCCTGTACCATGCCGAAGTCCAGCCAGACCGTCTCAAAGCCATTCTGATCCGGGACGGTACCCGCCAGGTAGTTGCCCTTCTTGGCCGAGAGGGTGACCGCTCTGTCGGGGGTGAAGCGGAACTCCATGAAGGCGTCGGGATACTGGGAGCCATGCTCGTAGGCGAGGAGGTAGCTGTCATGGCCGTTGGTACCCGCCAGGAGAGGGCCCATGGCGGTGAAGCCGTGGGTGAAGGCGGTGTCCTTGACGGGGACCTCGTTCATGCAGAAGCTGTGGAGCATCTCGTTGAATTCCGAGAAGCGGACCTCGGTGAGGCTGTCCGCGGAGGGGACCGAAAGGGCGCAGTAGTCCAGCCGCTCACCCGCCGTCTTGGTCAGCTTATGGGCGCCGTCACCCAACAGGATGTACTTGAATTTGACCACGGGAGAGGCGTCGGCCACGCGGAGAAGGAGACGGAGGGTCAGGGCGGGGATGGCCTCGTAGGCCAGATCGAAGGCGTACTCGGTGACCGCGTCGTTGCGTTTCTTCTCACAGGCCTTTTCCACCGAGGAAAAGACGGGGAGGAGAGGGGCGCCGTCCACCTCGAAGATGGGACCTATGAGGTCGCGGGAGGCGGTGGGGGTCCTGTAGGTCAGAAGGGCGGACTCACCGCCGAGGGTGAGGGTATAGCGGGAGGTACGAATACACGGTCTCATGGTGCGCTCCTTTCTTTTTCAAACGGTCTTTGTCCCGGTTCCCTTGGTCACGCCGCTCTCGTTGTAGGCGTCTACCGTGACGAAATAGGTGACTCCTTTGGTGAGACTGTAGATAGTGGCTTCTGTGTCGCCAATGACCTGCCAATGGGTGTGGAGTTGATACGGATCAATACCCCAGCGGATGATATAGCCCTGGGCGTCCTCCACAGGTTCCCACTTGACCGTCATATTGCGGGTATCCTCGCAACGGGTGGCGGTGAAATCGGGGGCGGTTTTAGGTGCTTCCCCGCCGCCTAAGCCGAAGACGCGGAGACCGCTGACCGAGAACTTGCCGCCCGCGGGGGTCTCGCCATGGTTGGTGAGCTTCAGGTAACGGAGGGTAGTCGCCTGCTCCAATTCAATATAGTCATGGGGCAGATCGTCGGTGCTGTCGCGGCGGTCAATGAGGGTGAACCAGCTCTCGCCGTCCGCCGAGGCCTCCAGGGTGTACTTGTAGGCAAAGCCGTGACCACGGCCGCCCACGGCCTCCACATCCTGTTCGGCGAAATTGATCTGAACGGCGCAGACCTCGTAGATCTTGCCCAGATCCGTCCACAGCCATTCCCCCGCGCTCCCGGTCTCGGCGCTCCACCAGGTACGGAGGTTTTCGTCGAAGGCCTTGTCGGGGGTGTGATTCTCATCCAGCGACGAGGAGGCCTTGGCGGTCTTATGGAGGGAGAGGAGATGCCAGCCCGCGTCGGAGTCGGTGAAGGGGTCGTTCACCTCATGAGGGAGGAGTTGTGGGTAGTCACCGCGGTAGGTGTTGGTGTAGATCAGACCGTCCGTCACCTTGGCGGGGAACAGGCAGAGGCGGCGCTCAAAGATATGGTTGACACTGATCGACACGGTGTCCATCTTCCAGCAGTTGCCCCTCTTGTCCGCGAACAGGCACCCGTGACCCGCCCCCCGCATGAAGCCCGTGGCCTTGTAGACAACGGGGCTGTTCTCACAGTAGGTGAAGGGACCCATGGGAGAGTCCGATACCGCGCAGCCGTCGCAGTAGCCCGCGTACTCGGTACCGGGTACAGCGTAGGTGAGGTAGTATTTCCCGTTGATCTTATTCATCCAGGGGCCTTCCAGGTGGGTGCGGCCCCCTTCCTTTTCGTTGATGTCTCCCACCCGCTCAAAGCCGCGGGTATCGCGGTCGCTTTGGAAGATATCCACGGGACCCTCCAGCACCTTGGAGGGGTCGGCGGGGTCCAGCTTGCAGGCGTGGAGGGGATGGACAGGGCTCAGACCCTCGTAGCAGTAGAGGGAGCCGTCGTCGTCCACGAAAAGGGCGGGATCGTCCCAGTAGTAGGGCCGTCCGGCATTCACCCAGGAGTCAGGGTCGCGGGGGTTATCGGAGTAGAGGATACTGCCCCCCTGACAATGGGTGATGTAGATACGGTCCCCCATCACCACGGGACCGGGGGCGAAAAGACTGAACTCCGGCTGTTTTTCGAGATCCACCTCGATAAACTCCCAATTCGCCAGATCGGGGGACACCCAGTAGCCCGAGCCGTGGGAGGCGAAAAGGTAGTATTCGTCCTTGTACAGCACCACGGCGGGGTCGGCGGACTCCCGGGAGCGCATGGGGGACTGGTACTGGTAGTTGATGCCTACGGGGTTACAGATGGTTTTAGACTTCATGCAGGTCTCCTTCCCTGTGATCGGACGCTTGTCGGTCACCATTCGTCGTCATCGTAGAAGCTACGCTCTTCTTCCTCTTCTTCTCGGCGGCGCTCTTCTTCCTCTTCCTCCTCGCGGCGGCGCTCTTCCTCTTCTTCCTCACGGCGGCGCTCTTCCTCTTCTTCTTCCGCGCGGCGACGTTCCTCTTCCTCTTCCTCTTCGTCGTCTTCCTCGCGACGGCGGCGTTCCTCCTCTTTTTCTTGACGGTACTCGCTGTCGTCCCAGTTGTCTACGTATCTGCCTTGCGTCCAGCTGTATCCGTCCTCATCAATATCCTCGTACCGTTTGGTATCGTAATTATAGCACCATTTTGACATTTCCAGACTCCTTTCATATGCGTGTGATATCGAAAACCATGGTGATAAACGTTGTGTCATCCGGAAGAAAGACAGCGCAAAAGCGCGCCCTTCCCCCCGACGCGAACGTCCTTCGGTTCAGTTCTTTCCGCTCACTCCTCAAAGCATCCGTAGCTCTCCAGCACGCACTTGCCAACCTCATACATGAGCCGTTCGGCGGCCTGCTTGAGGGCCAGGGGAGCCTGAGCCAGGCGTTCGTCGGCGGGGTAGGGCCTTCTTTTATCGGCGGAGGTGAAGATACCGCCCACCTCGAAGGTGAAGTAGCCCTCGTAGCCGATGTCCCGAAGACCGTGCATGACGGTGTCCAGATTCATGGTACCCAGGAAGGGGAGAAGGTGGGAGTCGGTGTCTCCCAGGTTGTCCTGGATGTGCAGGGCGCGGACGTGGCTCCCCAGAAGGCGCAGCTCCTCGTCCTGGGGCATCTCCTGTAGGTTAGCATGGCCCGCGTCCCAGACGGCGTGGAAGAGGGGGTGATCCACCAGCTCGATGAGGCGCAGAAGGTCGGAGGCGTTGTCGATCCAGTAGAGGCCGGGGACGCACATCCGGTTGAAGTTCTCCACCAGGATGTTGACGCCGTACCTCTCCGCCCGCTCCAGGATGGGGGCGTAGAACGCCTTGTTGGCGGCCATGGTCTCGTCCACCGTAAGGCCGGGGGCATACCCCGAGTGGACCACCAGGTTGGGGATGCCCCAGGCACCGCAGGCGTCCACACAGCGGATGGTATCGGCGATAAATCGACCGCCGTCATCGGCCAAGGGGCTTCCCATGGGGGAGTGGGCTTGAACCAGCTTTATGCCCAGCTCGTCGGCGGCGCGGTGGATCTTCTCAAAGTAGGCTTCATAGTTCTCGGAGAAAGCCCCTATGCGGTGGCTGTAGTCACAGCCGAAGCTGTAGTCGGCGTAGCGGAAGCCTGCCTCGCGGATGTAGCGGAGACACTCGGCCCGGTCATGGGTATAGCCGAGAAAATCGCTCGTGGTGGTTGCCAGCTTCATGGTATTTTCCTTGCCTTTCTTGGAGTTGTTTGGAGATCGAAGGGGCGGGAGCGGTTCCCGTGGGAGCAGGATCACCGCGGAAGTCGGTGGCTCCTCGACAGGGTAAGCGCTATGGGCTCAACAGGGATGACCCGGGGATGCGTTTTCCCGTCAGCCGCGATCTTTCCGATCTTATCTCTTATCGCGGTAACCTCTCCAGCTCCTCCCGCAGAAACTCCCGCCCGTAGAGCTTGCGGGCCCGGGTCAGCTCTCCCGCGATGCGGCGACGACAGCCTCGGGCCTCGGGAGCGGCGAGGATGAGGGGGATATTGTGGAAGGCGTCGGCTACCGTCCCCGCGTTCTCGAAGTCTCCCGCCTTCAGACGGCTGAAGATGGCCTCAAAGGCGGCGCGGAGCATGGGGTAGATGGGATGGTCGGGGGCGAAGATCCTCCCGTGACAGGCATACACGTTGTCGGTGTCCAGCCAGTACCAGCGCTCCCGATCCAGCTCGGGGGCAGGGCGGAGAGCGCGGCGGACGGTATTGCCGCCGACCGTGGGCTCGAAGTCCCAGTGAGAGAACAGATCCAGCAGGCGGACGGCGACGGCGTAGCTCTCCCTGCTGTCGGGGGCATGACGGATATGAACGAATACGGAATGAAGATCGTAGAGATCGTGGGTGGTCAGCAGCATGATAGGCCTCCTTCCCGCATAATGATGGACAGGATATCCTCCACCGCCGGGGCGATGTGGGTCGCGCCCGCCGTCTCCAGCTCGGCGCGGTCGCCGTAGCCGAAGAGGACGCCGATGGAGTCCAGGCCGTTCTCCTTGGCGCCCCGGATATCCTGGCGGCGGTCTCCCACCATAACGGTGGCGGCCTTGCTCACGGCGATCCCCTTCTCGGTCTCCAGGCTCTCCAGAGCATAGGCGATGACGTCGCCCTTTCTGGAGCGGGAGGAGTCCATGGTAGCCCCCGCGATGAGGTCGAAGTAGCCGTCCAGACCGAACCGGACCAGGATGCGGCGAGCGAACTCCTCGGGCTTGGAGGTGGCCAGAGCCACCGTCTTGCCGTGGGCCTTGAGGCTCTTCAGAAGCTCCTCGATGCCGTCGTAGACCCGATTCTCAAAGATCCCCCTGTCGCGGAAATACGCGCGGTAGGCCACGATAGCGGCGTCGGCATCCTCGGGGGTGAAGCCGTAGTATTCCATGAAGGAGTCCTTCAGCGGCGGGCCGATGAAGCGATACAGCTCGGTACGGTCAGCCACCGTGATGCCCCACCCGGACAGGGCGTAGGCCACCGAGTTGGTGATGCCCTCCCCGGGGTCGGTGAGGGTGCCGTCGAGGTCGAAGAGGATGATGTCGTACATGGGCGGCTCCTTTCGCGGTCTTACTTACCTCATTGTATCATGAAATTATGTCCTCCGTGTGACCAAAGCCCCTCCGTCGGGCAACTTGCCGTCGCGTTTCGCTTTCATAAAAAACACTTGACAACAAAAGAAAACTGTGCTATAATAATATTTTGTACGCTTACCGTACCATCATTCCATCTGCGGAGGTCCTCATGACGCTCTTCGAGTTATTCATATTGGCCGTGGGTCTGTCCATGGACGCCATGGCGGTGGCGATCTGCAAGGGCCTCTCGGTCCAAAGGCTGAAGGTCAAGCACGCCATCATCACGGGCCTGTACTTCGGCGGCTTCCAGGCGGGGATGCCCCTCATCGGGTACTTCCTCGGTCGTCAGTTCAGCGAGTATATCGTGGCCTTTGACCATTGGATCGCCTTCGTCCTCCTGGGGCTGATCGGCGCCAACATGATCAAGGAGTCCTTCGGAAAGGCCGAGGCGTGCGACTGCTCCTTCTGCCCCAAGGCCATGCTCCCCATGGCGGTGGCTACCAGCATCGATGCCCTGGCTGTGGGAGTGACCTTCGCCTTCCTGAACGTCAGCATCATTCCCGCCGTGTCCTTCATCGGGGTCATCACCTTCGCCCTGTCGGCGGTGGGGGTGTATATCGGCCATCTGTTCGGAGCCAGGTTCAAGTCCAAGGCAGAGCTGGTGGGGGGCATCGTTTTGATCCTCATGGGGTGCAAGATCCTTTTCGAGCATCTGGGGTTGTTGGAGCGCTTCTTCTCCCGGTTCGGTTGAGAGGGAGATCCATTTTACACGATCTATTTGTCTGTCTTACAAGTTTTTTTCTTGACAAATCCTACCATCCATGCTATACTGAAGGCGGTATCCTTTTCGGGTACCGCCTATTTTTGGATCAAGGAGGCCACCATGACCAACCTGAAACGCCTGATCGCCGCCGTCCTGGCGGGACTCATGCTGCTCCCCCTCGCCGCCTGCGGCACAAGCACCGAGGATCCCGCCGACACCCCCGACCAGACCACCGAGGCCGCCACCGAGGCCGAGACCGACTTTTTCCCGAGCGTGGAGAAGACCGACTACCAGGGCGAGGTCTTCCGCATGGTGGGCTTCAACACCCCCGGCACCTGGTACTACGCCGAGTCCACAAGCAACGAGCAGGGCAGCGTCCACGTCCTCAACAACACCATCTACGAGATGAACACCCTGGTGGAGGACTACCTGGGCATCTCCATCGAGTACGAGCACGTGGATACCATCGTCACGGGCGGTGAGGTATTCGATACCGTCCAGCCCTCCGTCATGTCGGGCGACGACGACTACCAGCTCTGCATCCTCCATCCCTACTACAGCTACGTCAATTTCATCACCCAGAACTACGCCCTGGATTTTCAAGAGCTGCCCGACTTCGACCCCGATCAGCCTTACTGGAACGCCGAGGTCATGGAGCGCCTCTCCATCAATGGCCACCGATTCATCGGTCTGGGCGACTTCTGCGAGTATTCCATCAATATGATCTACTGCAACAAGGATAAGCTCACCGAGGCGGGCCGCGTGGTCCCCTATGAGTCTGTCCGCAACGGCACCTGGACCCTGGACGAGTTCTTCGCCCTGACCGCAGGCCTCTACGCCGACGACGGCGACGGCCGCCGCAACAACAAGGATACCTACGGCTTCGCCGCCCTGTGGGACGCCAACGGCTCGGCCTTCATGCAGGGCTGTGACATCTACGTGGCCACCCGCAACGAGGCGGACACCTTCGAGCTGTCCCTCTACGACGACCGCCTGGAGGATATGTACGAAAAGCTCTACAACTGGTCCAAGGACGAAAGCACCTATATGTGGAGCTTCGGCGAGCGCGCCAACCCCTCCATCACCATAGATTTCCTGGACGGCAACGCCTACTTCACCCACGATAAGCTGGGCACCATCTACCTGGAGGCCGAGTTTGCCCTGGGTATGCTCCCCATGCCCAAGTACGACGCGGGCCAGGCCGAGTATAGCCACGTCAACTGGGGCAACAACATCGTCATCCCCTGCACCGTCCGCAACAAGGACATGGTGGGGCAGGTTCTGGAGCTGATGGGCTACTACTCCAAGACCCTGGTCCAAGAGAAGTACTACGACGAGGTGCTACAGCTCCGCGTCTCCGAGGCGCCCGACGACCGCGATATGGTGGAGCTGATCTACAACACGGTGGTCTTCGATCCCGGTATCGCCTTCTGTGATGGCAACAATCAGCTCTGGAACCTGGTCTACCTGCCCTGCTTCGCCATCCTCCAGAACAACAAGAGCGTCTCCTCCTACTACAAGGCCAACTCCCGCGGCGCCCAGCGCTGGCTGGATAACCTGTTCACCAAGGTTGAGTGATCCCATACCGATCCTCATACGGCCCCGAGATGCGGATAGAGGGCGCACACACAGGGCGCCCCTACCCGACCGTTCCAATGCCGGGAAAGAGGATGGGTACGATCCCCCCAAAAGAACAAAAGACCGTTGCCGATGGCTCTCGCTGTCGGCAACGGTCTTTTTGGAAAAGATTCAAGGAAGCAAGGGGGACTTCCTCGGATGGATCAACGGCCGTTCTTGCGGTTGATGTCGTCCACGAAATTGGTGGCGTCCATATCGTTCTTGGCGGGGACGCGGAGCAGCTCGCCCTCGGCGCCCATCAGCACCAGCTCGCACCACTTGACGGTCATGGTCTTGCCCGTGTTGGTGAGGGTGACGGGGGTCTCGTACTGCTCGAGGGTAGCCGAGGTGATGCCCGAGATGGCGATATGCTCGGAGAAGTCGGTGACGCCCGACTCGGCGGTGCCGTCCAGCTCGGTGAGAACCAGGGAGCGGCCCACGATCATGACGGTCTCCTTGGTGAGGAAGACGTGGGTGCGGGTGAAGCGGTCGGAGATGGGGGTGCCGTTCTTGCCCCTCTTGAAGTACTTGGCCCGATCGCTGAAATCGTAGGCCGAGATCTCAAAGGGGGCGGGCTGCTTGAGGACGATGCGCTCGTAGCCCGTCATCTCGGTGACGGAACGGTCGTAGTCCAGCAGGGCGTGATCCATCAGCTCGGCCACGTCGTTGTCCGACACGTAGCGGGCGCCGCCCACGATGAACATGACCAGTCCGCCGACCGAGGCGAGGCCGCCCAGGATGTAGAAAATGTAGCTGTAGGTAAAATAGACCACCACAAGGCCAAGGGGGA
>JAGAIH010000155.1 GCA_017626655.1 Clostridia bacterium
GACCATCCGCCCCAACGGGCTGGTGATCCGCCATATCCGCGCGCCCATGGGCTGCGTGGCCATGATCTACGAAGCCCGCCCCAACGTGACGGTAGACGCCGCCGCTCTGTGCCTGAAGACGGGCAACGCCGTGGTCCTGCGAGGAGGCAAGGAGGCCATCCGCTCCTCCATGGCTCTGGTGGAGTCCATGCGTAAGGCCCTGGTAGCCCACGGATTCTCTCCCGACCTTATCGGGCTCATCACCATGACCGACCGCGCGGGGGCTACGGCTCTCATGAATATGCGGGGCTTGGTGGACGTGCTGATCCCGAGAGGCGGCAAGGGTCTGATCCGATCCGTGGTGGAGAACGCCCGCGTGCCTGTCATCGAGACGGGGGCAGGCAACTGCCATCTGTACGTAGACGAGGCCGCCGATCTCGGCAAGGCCGTCAAGGTAGCGGTGAACGCCAAATGCTCCCGTCCCTCGGTGTGCAACGCCATTGAGACCCTGCTGGTTCACAAGGCCGTGGCCGCCGAGTTCCTGCCCCGCATGGCCGAGGCTATGGCGGACTATAAGGTGGAGTTCCGCGGGGACGAGGCGACCCGCGCCATCCTGCCCGACGCCGTGCCCGCGACCGAAGAGGATTGGGACACCGAATACAACGATTACATCCTGGCGGTGCGTGTGGTGGATTCCATCGATGAGGCGATCGCTCACATCACCCGCTACACCACGGGCCACAGCGAGGCCATCATCACCGAGAGCATGGCCGCCGCCAACCGCTTCCGTAACGAGATCGACGCCGCCGCGGTGTACGTCAACGCTTCCACCCGCTTTACCGACGGTGGGGAGTTCGGGTTCGGCGCGGAGATTGGGATCTCCACCCAAAAGCTCCATGCGAGAGGGCCTATGGGGCTGTATGCGCTGACGACGGACAAGTATCTGGTGGATGGGGATGGGCAAGTACGATAAACTTTGAGTTCATAGCGCGAAAAAAATCGTGCTGTGGGGTTAAGGTTATTCAAATTGAGTTCCACCCTCTCCCAGTCAGCTTGATAACAAAGAAAGGAATGCATGGACATGGGATTTTGGTTCTATATGCTTGTAATTGCACTTCTGTTGCCCACCACCCTGACAGTCATAGGCGCCATTTTTCGCAAAACCTCCCCGCGCGACATCAATATGTTTGTCGGCTACCGCACGCGCCGCTCCATGCTCAGCAAAAAAACATGGGTCTTTGCCCATGCCTACTGCGGGAGGATCTGGCTATATAGTGGGCTTGTCCTGCTTCCTACCGTTCTGATTGCCATGCTCTGCGTGATTGGTCAGGATACAGATACCGTCGGCTGGGTAGGCGCAGCGTTGCTCGCGCTCCCGACCACGGTCATCATCGGCTCGGTCATCGCCACCGAAAGAGCCCTCAAAAAGAACTTTGACCCTTGGGGCCATCCCCTCCGCCGCAACGGTGAGGATACGGCCTCCTGAACACGTCGCAATATAACCACAAAGAAGGATCTACATATGAACTACCGCACCGAACACGACTCCATGGGCGAAGTTCTCGTCCCCTCCGACCGCTACTGGGGCGCCCAGACCCAGCGGAGCCTGGAGAACTTCCCCATCGGCGAGGAAAAGATGCCCGTGGCCATCATCCGCGCCTTCGGCTACCTGAAAAAGGCCGCCGCCCAGGCCAACGCTACCCTTTGCCCCACCCGCATGACCGCCGAACGCGCCTCGGCCATTTGCCGCGCCTGCGACGAGGTGATCGCGGGCAAGCTGGATCGTCACTTCCCTCTCGCCGTGTGGCAAACGGGGAGCGGGACCCAGACCAACATGAACGCCAACGAGGTGGTGGCCAACCGCGCGAACGTATTGGCGGCGGGGCTGGACTCTGCCGAGGATATTGAAAAGGCGGACAAGTTGTGCCACCCCAACGACCACGTGAATATGTCCCAGTCCTCCAACGACACCTTCCCCACCGCCATGCACATCGCGGGGGTTCTGTCCATCCGCCGTGAGCTGATCCCCGCCCTGGAGCGGCTGATCGACACCATGGAGCGGCTGGAAGCCGAGAATCAGGGCATCATCAAGAGCGGCCGTACCCATCTCCAGGACGCCACCCCCATCCGCTTCTCCCAGGAGATCTCGGGCTGGCGGGGGATGCTGACGGTGAACCGAGGCCAGCTGGAGGCCGCCGCAAACGGTCTGCGCTCCCTGGCCATCGGCGGTACCGCTGTCGGCACGGGCATCAACGCCCCCAAGGGCTTTGACGTCACCGTGGCAGGGATTTTGTCGGGGCTGACGGGGGAGACCTTCTACGCCGACGAGAATAAGTTCCACGCCCTCACGTCCAAGGACGAGCTGGTCTTCGCCCACGGAGCTCTGAAGGCGCTGGCGGCCAACCTCATGAAGATTGCCAACGACGTGCGGTGGCTGGCCTCGGGCCCTCGGTGCGGGCTTGGCGAGGTCTTCATCCCCGAAAACGAGCCGGGATCCTCCATCATGCCGGGTAAGGTCAACCCCACCCAATGCGAGGCCGTCACCATGGTGGCGGTACAGGTCATGGCCAACGACGTGGCGGTGGGCATGGCGGCGTCTCAGGGCAATTTCCAACTCAACGTCTTCATGCCCGTCTTGATCCACAACTTTTTGCAGTCGGTACAGCTTCTGACCGACGCCATGGATTCCTTCAATACTCGCTGTCTGTCGGGGCTTACCGCCAATCGGGAAAAGATGGCCGAGAATCTTCACCGCTCCCTCATGACCGTGACTGCTCTGAACCCCCACATCGGCTATGAGAACGCCGCGAGGGTGGCCAAGCTGGCTCACAGCGAGGGGATCACCCTGAAGGAGGCCTGCGTGCGGCTGGGGGATCTGACGGAAGAGGAGTTTGATGAGGTGTTTGATTTTGAGAAAATGGTGTAAAGGCCCGAAAGGAGATCACCATGTCTGATAACGAAAACCGTTCTACTCCCTACATCGGCGACGCCGAGGTCAAGCCCCCCGTTCCTCTCGCGGTACGGCGGTTGCTGTTCGTGGTCGCTATCCTGTCGGATCTGGCCGCCGCGGCCGTAGGGCTTCTTCGGCGGGAGGAAGGTATGCTCTTCACCCTCTTTCTGCTGGGCTTCGGGCAGATCTTTCTCTCCTCCCACATCGTCATGCGTACCAAGCGCGCCCGCTGTACCAAGTACGTAGCGGGGCGGGTGACAGGTACGGTCCGCCATCCCAAGATGGGAGTCTTTCCCGTGATCTCCTACGTGATCGACGGGGAGTCCTACCAGGTGGAGGGCAATGTGGGACGGCAGAGCTACAAGCTCGGGGAGGAGATCTGGGTCTACTTCAACCCCGACGATCCTCACGAGGCCACCCAGGAGCTGCCAAAGGGCGGGATGGTCTTCGCCATCGCGGGCGGGATCGTTTGGGGGATCGGGGAGCTGTTTCTGGCCGTTCTCCTTTTGAGCTGTATCCCGCTGTGATTTTTACCCGAGAAAGGACATGACTATGCATTCCGAAAACCAAGTACGATCCCTCCGCAAGCTCTACAACAGGACCCTGTGGAGCTACATCGGTATCGCCGCCCTGTCGGTGTCCGCTACGGCCTTTCTGGTCGTAGGCAATATGATCAACAACGGACAAGCCCTCCGCTGGGTGGCCGCCGCGTGGGTCGGTCTCGCGCTGGCGGCGGTGGAATACTTAATTGAAAGGGCCCTGTACAGGAAGGGCAAGAAGGGCGCGTTCATCCTGCCCGCCTTTATGATGGGCCTGCTGGTCTTGTACGTGCTGTTTATGAAGTCGGGGCTGATCGACGGTCTGCTCCTTCTGTTCTATCCCCTGGTCCTGGGCTTTGTGGCGGGCCGTCCTTTGATCCCCGCCATAAGCCTGCTCCGCGACGCGGGAGCGCTCCGTGACGGCGACCTCAGCGAGGCCGTGGGGCGCATCAAGGCGGGCACCCACCGCAAAAACACCGAATCGGGGCGGGGTGCATACGTGCTCTTTGAGGACGAGCTGACCCACGAGGTCCATCTGCTCCACATGGGTCACATCTCCCCTCTCCACCGTTACCGCGTGTTTTACCTGCCCCACTCGGGGCTGGCGGTGGGGGAGGTGATCCCCGACAACGTGACCTTCGATCCCTTCGGCAATCCCATCGAGCGGGAGGTCGAAGAAGACGAGCGACCCGCCGAAAAGCCCGCTTACAGCGAGGAGAGCTACGCCGAGAAGGCCGACTACACCGAGGAGAGCTACACGGTGAAGCCCGACTACAGCGAGGAGAGCTACACGGTGAAGCCCGACTACAAGGAAGAGGAGCCTGCCGAGAAGCCCTGGTACCAAAACCCCGAGGCCTTTTCCGCCAATCCCCCCAAGCCCGAGCCCAAGGAGGATACCTCCATGCCCGATCCCAACTCCCCCGAACGGATCAAGGCGGCGAATTTCGGTAAGGCCTCCAAGATCTGCAAGATTCTGACCTTCGTGCTCATGGGCGTCATGTTCCTCGGCCTCATCACCACCCAGTCTCCGTCCATGATGGCTCTTTTCTTCCTCATGATCCCCATGATTATTCTGAGCGAGGTCTTCAAGAGCAAGGAGCTGAAGATCCGCTGTACCAGGCGCACCACAGGCTTCTGCGTGGACACGGTACGCCGCCGTTCGGGCAAGCATTCTCACCGCTATCCCATCGTGGAGTTCGAGGCGGGAGGCGTGACCCACACGGTGGAGCTGTCCATTTCCTGCTCCCGCGACGCGGTGGGGGACATCTACACCCTCTACTACGATCCCCTCGACCCCGACGTGGTGCGCCCCGAGCGGAGAGGCCTGTTCGATTGAGCCTTTGGTAAGGAGAAAGCCATGAAAAACACCAAGAAAAAGCCCGCGCGTTGGGAGTTCCTGAACGAGCTGGACGGGCGGCCCACCGATACCACCCCCGTCCGTTCCCTGTACCGCCGCCCCCATGTCTGGGAGTGGGTGCTGTACGGGCTGACCGCTCTCTTGTGGGTGGCCGCGCTGGTGTTGACCGTCATGGGGCGGTACGGTGCCGTGAGTCTGTTCGTCATCGGTCTTTCGGTGTTCGGCCTGCGTTTGACAGTCTTTGAAGCCAAAAGACGGAAGCGGTGCAAGGGTTCCCTTCTCGGCACCGTGGAGAGTGTGACCCGCCGTCCCCGCATCCGCAAGAACGCCCGCTATCCCATGATCCGCTTTTCGGTGGACGGCGCCGACTACCTCGCCTACGGGGCAAAGCCCTGCCATCCCTCCACCGTCGGCAACGAGGTGTGGGTCCATTATAACGCAAGTAACCCCGCCGACTGCTACGTGGCCTCGGACTCCCGCTTCAAGGGCGGTCTGATCCTGACCCTCGTCACCGCCGTCCTCGGCATTGTGTTCCTGATCCTGGAACTGTCCTGATCCCCTACCTATATAATAAGGAGAAAAACCATGAAAACCATCCTTACCCGCGTCCTGCTCGTCGCCCTCGCCACCCTAATGCTGCTGACCGCCGCCGCCTGCCGCAAGAACCCCGACGACGACCCGGGCTACATTCTCAACCCCTCCGCCGATGCCCCCGCCAACGAGATCGCCAGGTTCTACGAGGGTAACGCCGCTTCCCTGGAGGCTCTGGTCAAGCACATGATGAAGAACCACGGCTACCTGGCCTACAACTACTCCAACCGCATGGTGGACTACGATCAGGGCACCATGGAGTTCTACGTCCAGAAGCAGGACAAGCTGGGCGGCGCGTGGGCCGAGTGTCAGGATGAGTCCGCCGTGCGCCTTCTGAAGGTGAAATTCACGGGCTCCGTGACCTACAATCCCGCCTTCTCCAAGGATGCGGTGATCTTCATCCCCCGCATAGCTACCACCGACAAGACTCTGTCTTTGGTGTACTGCAAGAGCGATGCGGGCAAGACCGCCGTGGAGGCAGGCAAGTACCATCCCGGGTGCAAGGTGACCTTGACGCAAATTGAGGGGGATTGGTACTGCGCGGAGGCGGTTAAGACGGATAAGTAATTGCAGTTTATCGGTCTGAGGCCCGATAAACCGCAATAGTGAAATACGCCTGCGGCGTGTGAATCGCTCGCAAGCGAGCGTGAAATACGCGCGATGCGCGTGTGAAATTCGCCCGTTGGGCGAGTTGTGGAAAGAAACCCTACGGGTTTCTATTCAATTAAAATTTAAAATGGACAGAACCGAAGGTTCTGCACCACAACTTGCCCGAAGGGCAAATTTCACACTCGCTTGCGAGTATTTCACATGCGCTTCAGCGCATATTTCACGCGCGAAGCGCATTTCACTTGGGTTTATCGGAACGATAAACCCAAATTTGAACACCCCTACCCCAAACTCAAAGAAAGGCAATTCCCATGAGCATTTCCGAAAGATCTCTTCAAAAGCACTATGACTGGCAGGGCAAGATCGAGGTCGTGACCCGTTGTCCCATCGAGACCCGCGAAGACCTCTCCCTGGCCTACACCCCCGGGGTGGCTGCGCCCTGTCTGGAAATACAAAAGGACATCAATAAGTCCTACGATCTCACCCGCCGTTCCAATTTAGTGGCGGTGGTCACCGACGGCACCGCTGTGCTGGGTCTGGGGGACATCGGCCCCGAAGCGGGGATGCCCGTCATGGAGGGCAAGTGCGCCCTGTTCAAGGCCTTCGCCGACGTGGACGCCTTCCCTCTCTGCATCCGCTCCAAAGACGTGGAGGAGATCGTCCGCACGGTCTACCTCCTGTCGGGGAGCTTCGGCGGCATCAATCTGGAGGACATCTCCGCCCCCCGCTGCTTTGAAATCGAGCGCCGACTCAAGGAGATCTGCGACATTCCCGTGTTCCACGACGATCAGCACGGCACCGCCATCGTGGTGGCGGCGGCGCTCTTGAACGCCCTCAAGGTGGTGGGCAAGGAGATCGGCAAGGTCCGCGTGGTCATCAACGGCGCGGGGGCGGCGGGGATCTCCATCGGGCGGCATCTGCTGAATATGGGAGTGAAGAACCTGACTATGGTGGATCGGTTTGGCGCGATCTACGCGGGCAAGCCCGAGAATAACCCCGCTCAGGAGGACATGGCAAAGATCACTAACCCCGACGGGCTGACGGGCAATTTAGCCCAGGTCATGGCGGGAGCGGACGTGTTCATCGGCGTCTCGGCTCCGGGGATCGTGACTCCCGAGATGGTGGCAAGCATGGCGCGGGATGCCATCGTCTTTCCCATGGCCAATCCCACCCCCGAGATCATGCCCGATCTGGCCCTCGCGGCGGGTGCCCGGGTGGTGGGTACAGGCCGCTCCGACTTCCCCAATCAGATCAACAACGTGCTGGCCTTCCCCGGCATCTTCCGTGGGGCTCTGGACTGCCGCGCCTCTTGCATCAACGAGGAGATGAAGGTGGCCACCTCCTACGCGCTGGCGTCTCTCATTCCCGAGGATGAGCTGTCCGAGACCAACATCATTCCCTCCGCGCTGGACAAGCGGGTGGCGAGAGTGGTGGCGGACGCGGTGATCGCGGCGGCGAGGCAAACCGGAGTGGCGAGGATCTGAATCACACAAAAAAGGCGACTCATCCGAGCCGCCTTTTATCTATTCAGTTCAGTATCCCGATCATGGCCGTCAGCGCCTCCACCACGGTATCAAGCTCCATGGACGGCACACCCTCTCTCGCCTGCTCGGGCAGGTAGGGGATATGGACGAAGCCCTCCTTCACATCAGTGTCGCGGTAGTGATGCAAGAGGGTATAGAGCAGGTCGTTGCAGACGAAGGTGCCCGCCGTATAGGAGAGGGCGCAGGGGATGCCCCGCTCCTTCACCGCCCGTACCATGTCCCGCACGGGGAGGGTGGCGAAGTAGGCGGCGGGGGCATTCTCGATCACGGGGGTATTCACGGGGATGTTACCCGCGTTATCGGGGATGGTTGCCTCGCGGAGGTTGATGGCCACCACCTCGGGGGTCACCGCCGATCTGCCTCCCGCCTGGCCTACGCAGAGGATGGCGTGGGGGCGCAGTTCACTTGCCGCTTGCAGGACGGTCTCGGCCGCCAGACCGAAGACGGTGGGGATCTCCAGCTTGGCGATCTCATAGCCGCCCACGGTATCGGGCAGGCGCATCACCGCCTCGCGGGCGGGGTTGACGGGCTGGCCGCCGAAGGGGTCGAAGCCGGTAACAAGGAGTTTTTTCATGGAGTACCGCCTTTTCTGTTTCGTTGCTTTTATTATAGCACGGCGGGAGCGGGATGTCAACCGCTTGAGATAAGGATCCCGCCTGACCGTCAAGGCCCGGCGGGATCTCTTGTGGTGAGGATTACTTCATGGGCTGTGTGATGCGGAAGGCAGACAATGCTTCCTTATTCTCATCAAACCACGTACTTTCGCTTGGGAACAGTCTTTTCGCCTCCTCCATGGTGCAGATCAACCACTCGTCATACCCAGCCTCGGTTTTCCACTGGGACATGACCAGGTCCAGAGAATTCATGGCATAACAGTCAGAATCCTCCACCCCCGTGTAAATCGTAATAAGATTCTCCC
>JAGAIH010000156.1 GCA_017626655.1 Clostridia bacterium
CATCCGCATCCCCGCCTACGCCAAGAGCCCCGACAAGCGCCGCTTCGAGCTCCGCAATCCCGACGCCACCTGCAACCCCTACTTCTGCTACGCCGCCATCCTCATGGCGGGTCTGGACGGTGTGAAGAACAAGATCGACCCCCACGCCGAGGGCTGGGGTCCCTACGACTTCAACCTCTACCACCTCTCCGACGAGGAGAAGGCCAAGCTCAAGGGCCTGCCCACCAGCCTCCCCGAGGCCCTGGACGCCCTGGAGGCCGACCACGACTACCTGACCGTGGGTGGCGTGTTCCCCGAGGAGCTCTTGAAGAATCTCATCAAGAGCAAGAGAGCTGAATGCGCCGAGCTGTCCAAGATTCCCCATCCCGCCGAGTTCGATAAGTACTACAATCTGTAATGACAAAAGGGGCGTGCCGTACAGGTGCGCCCCTCTGCATAGGAGGAAAGCATGGGATTTTTCAGCAAAAAAGAAATGGACACAGCCGCCGCCAAGGCCTTTTGGGCGTGGTTTGCGGAGAAAGAGGAGTGGATCCTCGCCAACCTCAAAACCAACGGCATGGACGTGGTCTGGGCCATCGACGCCCAGATCAAGCCTGTGTTCCCCTACTTCAAGAAGGAGCTGGAATTCCAACTGGGCTTCAACGAGGGTAAGGGGGAGTTCTTCTTCTTCCACTTCGGGAATAAGCACCTCATGCGGGACGGGAAGAGTCTCGCCGGGATGATGCCCGAGGGGCTGAGGGGGAGATGGACGGTGATTCTGGAAAAATGACCGCCATAATATATGACCATCATTTGTGGGGTGCTGTGCCGAATGGTGCAACATCCCCTTTCAAAAAGTAGAAAAAAATGTTTAACCGTTTCAAATTCCCGCCGACTATATGAGTGAAAGCCCAAGCGATACACGAAAGGAGCACGCCATGACCTTTGAAAAAATGGAACAGTTGATCGGCGACAGCATGAAGTCTGTTTTCGGCTTTGCGCTCACCCGTCTGGGAGATACCCATAAGGCCGAGGATCTGGCCAGCGATATTCTTTACGAGCTGGTGCGTTCGTTGCCGACTCTTCGCGATGAGGAGCGGTTCTACGGCTTTCTCTGGAAGGTGGCAGAACGGACCTATGCCGACTACCTCCGCCGACAGGGAAGGAGACCGATGTGCGTGGGAGAGCCGGACGAAGCCATGGCCGACGAGACACCCCTGCCCTTGGAGGAGATCATCCACGGGGAAGAGCTGAACCTTCTGCGGCGAGAACTGTCCCTTTTGTCAGAGCAGTACCGTACCGCTACAGTGCTGTATTACATGGACGGGCTGTCCTGTACTGAGATCGCACAAAGGCTTTCGGTCAGCACGGAGATGGTGAAGTATTACCTTTTCCGTGCAAGAAAAACCATCAGAGAGGGAATGAATATGGAAAGACTGTTCGGTGAAAAAAGCTACCGCCCCCAGACCTTTGCAATTGATTTCTGGGGAACCAAGGGCGGAGAGGACCGCGAATACAGCGAGTTCAGACGCCGCAAGATCAAGGGAAATATCCTGCTGGCCGCCTACTATGCCCCTGTTACGATCCAAGAGATCAGCATAGAGCTGGGTGTGTCCCTGCCTTACTTGGAGGATGAGATCGCCCTTCTGTGTGAGCGACGGTACCTGATCTGCAAAAACGGGAAGTATCTGACAAATATCCCCGTGTTTTCCATGGATTGCAGTGAGCGCATCCAGAACAAGCTGGAGGAAGCCACCGCCAAGGCCGCAAAGCGGTTTGTCGATACGGAGGACAACTTTGCCGAGAAGTTTGGCTCCCGATGTGAGGACGAGGATTGGTTGAGATGGCAAAAGCTGATGCTCTGCTTCCACCTTGCGCTTTTGGAGACCGATGATGATCTGGCCTGCGAGTATGGCGAATTGCCCGCCGACGGCCCCTATGCGCTGGTGCGAGGCGGCGGCGGACAGGGGATCATCTGGGGACGTTGCGCACATTTGGGGGAGGACTCCGACGCGGATCATGGCATCCAAGGCATCTATAACGGTTACCCCTCCGACGACGGACGGGGGAGTGTCATAGCTATGAATTTCCGACAGACCCTGAACGCCCAGCGGTTTGAGGGGGAGGCCACCCCCGTGGTCTGTGTGGCGGCGGGGTGCTATGAGTATCTGCCCCGCGAGTGGAAGGAGAACATGACGGCGTGGGGCTACGCAAGGGATGGGAAGGCTACTTTTCCCATCTATACACAGGAAGAATACCGTGAGTTGTCGACACTTTTGAGGGGCTGCGTTCAGACTGTGATCGACCTCAACCGCGAGACCATGGCTATAGCAGCAAGGATCACGGCCGATCTGGCTCCTGCTCACATCAAGGAGACCGCCGCTTACGTGGGAGCGTTCGTTCACCGCTTTGCTGCTCTGGACAGATTGGTGGAGGCTCTGTGGGATACGGGTTGGCTGTCTCCCGTTGATGATACCGCTAAGCCGGCTATGTGTGTGGTCTTGTCACAGTAAAGGAAGATCCATCTTCTAAGTATGAATCGTTGTCCTTGACATCTCCCTCCGCCTGTGGTATAATGCTTTCAGAGAAGCGGGAAGGGCATCCATTCCCCAAAAACAAGGAGGATCGCGCCATGACCACAGCCACCATGGAATTTCTGTCCCACCTGGATCAGCTCTGCGAGGAAAGGAAGGCGGCCATCCGCGCCGCCGCCGACACCGTCACGGTCACGGGGACTACCTACTACGTCAGCAACGACGGCGACGATACCGCCGACGGTCTGACCCCCGAGACTCCGTGGCAGACCCTTTCCCGGGTTTCGGATGCCGAGCTTTCCTACGGGGACTGCATCCGCTTCAAGCGGGGGGATCTCTTCCGCGGACAGGTCAGGACCCGTCCAGGGGTGACCTACGCCGCCTATGGCGAGGGGGAGAAGCCCCGCTTCTACGGCTGGGACAAGAGCCTTTGCGATCCTGCTCTGTGGGAGCTGTACGATGAAGCCCGCCGCATCTGGAGGCTCACCGAGCCCATCCTCGATTGCGGTACCATCGTCTTCAACGGCGGGGAAGCCCACAGCCGCAAGCTCATCCCCTCCTACATCGGCGGGCGATTCGTCTGCCGCGAGGACGAGAGCCGTCCCTTTGACGTGGCTACCGATATGACTCGGGATCTGGATATGGTCTGCTTCTACGACGAGCGGCTGACCGAGGTCCCCACGAGGGGGGAGAGCTTTCCCATCCCCGTCATCGACGGCGAGAGCTACGGGGATCTGTACCTGCGCTGTGACCGCGGCAATCCCGCCGAGGTCTTCTCCGAGATCGAGGCCCTGCCCCGCAGGCGCATCTTTGTGCTGGCCTGTAACCCCGACGTGACGGTGGATAACCTCTGCATCAAGTATACGGGCGACCACGCCATCGCGGGGGGCGGTCAATGTTTGAAGGGGCTGACTGTGACCAACTGCGAGCTGGGCTGGATCGGCGGCTCCATCCAGCACTACTACGGCACCGACCCCAACTACCCCGAGGGCGGGCGGGGCACCGTCACCCGCTACGGCAACGCCATTGAGATCTACGGGGGCTGTGACGGCTATCGGGTGGAGAACTGCTACATCTACCAGGTCTACGACGCGGGCATTACCCACCAGATCTCCACGAACGGCGGCTTCTACGCCCTGAAGAATATCCGCTATGCCCATAACCTTATGGAGCGTTGCGTCTACTCCATTGAGTATTTTCTGGAGAAGAACGGCGGGGATGAGGCCAGCTACATGGAAAACTGCGAGATCTGCCACAACATCCTGCGCTTCTCGGGCTTTGGCTGGGGCCAGCAACGCCACAACGTAAGTACCCCCGCCCACATCAAGGGCTGGAGCTACGAGAATACCGCGAAAGATTTTTCGGTACATCACAACCTCTTTGACCGCGCCGCCTACCGTATGCTCCACACGGTGGCCCGCGATCCCGAGAGCTGTCCTGCCCTGTACGGG
>JAGAIH010000157.1 GCA_017626655.1 Clostridia bacterium
GCGGTAGTAGGTATGGAGCTTGTAGTTGCCCTCGCTGTCCTGCTTGATGCCGTACCGGGCATACTCACCCTTGTTGAACTCCTCGTCCTTCCACCAGTAGGAGATCTTGTACTTGGCGTCCACGGTGTAGTAGCCCTCCACAGAGGCCTTGGGGAGCTTCTGGACGCACTCGTAGTCGGTGACGCAAAGATAGTCGCCCTCTTGCCAGAAGAACACCTCGGTGTTCTCGAAGCAACCGCTGTTCAGCACCTCCTTGGTGTCCCCGTCGGCGGTGGACTTGTAGCGGTAGGGCAGGACCTCGATCCCCGTGACCTGCTCGTCCTCGGGATGGTCCAGCTCCATCTTGATGCGGCGGGAGACCGCCTCCAGGGAGTTCAGGGACTCGTCCATATCGTCGGGGAGATCCTCGCTCTCATCCTGCTTCTTCTGCCCCCGCTTGTGGAGGATCAGCAGTACACCGCCCACAGCCGCCGACACGGCGCCGCCGATGAGCAGCCACTTACCGTTGCTCAGAGCGGTCATGAAGTCGGTCTCGGGCAGGGCCTTGAGAAAGCCCATCAGCACGATCAGTCCCAGACCGATCAAGGCGTAGCCCCCCAGCAGCAGAGGGAGCTTCATGGATTTCATGGCGGCCTTGGCGAACTCCTTGGAGCCCTTCTCACGGGCCTCACGGGTGGCGGGCGAGATCCGCGCCGTGGTAAAGGGGGTGTCGTCGAAATACTCGTTCTTCTTGTTGTCGGTGAGATTCACCGCGATCAAATGCTTGTCAGCCATAGTCGGTTTCCTTTCTGACGGAAGTAGAGGGGGCGTATACCCCCTCCCATATATAGACGCAATTTTTGTGCCGAATCTTTCAAGAAATTGAAAAAAGTTGAAATAATATTTTCAAACTACGGTCAGGCCACCCCGTGAGTTGCCAGGAGCGCCTTGACGGGCGCCCAATCGTAGCAGGGGATCAGCACCTCATAGTCCTCGCCGATCCGCAGGCCGAAGTACCCGTGTCCCTTGCGGCTGAGGAACCCGCTCTTGCGGATGCCGAATTCCTTGTAGCGGTCGGAGTCGTGCTCCTCGGGCTTCAGCCAGATGTCGATCTCAAAGTCCTCGTCGTACTCGCGGAAGCCCTTGACCCGGGCCAGCGGCACCGCAAACAGCTCCTGGGCCGTAGCCAGGCAGAGCTTCTCGTCCTCCACGAACACCGACACCGCCAGGTTATCGAACTTGCCCTCCTTGCCCACGCGGAGGATGGTGTCGCCCTTCATCTTATAATGGTAGGGGAACACGTCCACGGTCAGAGCGGTGGCGGGGACTCCCAGCTCGGCGGCGGCCTCGGCGGCGGCGGCCTCCAGCCTTTGGGAGGCCTCGGTAAAGTCCATCTTCAGGCTCTCACCCTGGGACTCGTTGATCCTGCGGTTGACCCGCTTGGCCTTGAAGTTGAAGACGATGGAGGTAACCAGCAGAGCCAGGTCTATGGCGTGAAGAAAGGACAGGGAGCCGTAGATCCCCGCCTTGGCGTCGGCGAAGAACAGGGCGATGGCCCCCGCAAGGCACCCGAAGCAGGCCAACCAGTAGCGGTTAGCCTTCTTGCTCAAAGCCTTCTCCTCCTCGGTCTGCTCACGGGGCGCGGTCTGCTCCTCCACGATGGAGAAGGCCCCCTTCAGCTTAGCCCGCACCTCCTCGGAGACTGTCTTGGAAAGGTAAGGGTTCCCGTCAAACCCCGTGGCGTCGGGGTTGTCGGTCTTGTTGATGGAAAATAGGTTTTTCATGGCGGTTTTTCCTATGGGAGAATTTCAAATTTGGGTTTGTCGGTGTATTCGTTCCCCCGTTCTCCAAATATCA
>JAGAIH010000158.1 GCA_017626655.1 Clostridia bacterium
CGTCAACTCCTTCATCAACGGCTACGGCGTGGCGGTCTCCGCCTTCTCGGGCATCGCCAACAAGATCGCGGGGGTCTCCAACCTCATCTCCCAGTCCATGAACGTGGCGGGCTCCACCATGGTGGGGCAGAACCTGGCCGCAGGCGAGTTCAAGCGGGTCAAAAAGATCATGGGCACCATCACCGTCATCACCCTGTCGGTCTCCATCCTCCTGTCGGCGGCCATCCTGCTGTTCCCCGAGGCCATCTTCTCGGTCTTCACCGCCGAGGGCGACGCCGACGTGCTGGCCCTGGTGGACGGCTACCTCCCCATCGCGGTGCTCATGTTCATGGGCTCGGCCTTCCGCTCCATGATGAACTCCCTCCTCAACGGAAGCGGCAACCACCGCGTCAACTTCGCCACCGCCATCCTGGACGGCATTATCATGCGGATCGGTCTGGCCGTGCTGTTCGGTCTGGTCCTGGACATGAAGCACTACGGCTTCTGGCTGGGCGACGCCCTGGCGGGATTTACGCCCTTCTTCATCGGCCTCGTGTTCTACCTCTCGGGGGCTTGGAAGAAGGGGGCGAAGGTGAAGGCGGCAGAGGAACGCTGATCTTCCGTTCAAATTCCATCCGGTCTCATACGGCGCGCCTGCTTTCCTGCGGGCGCGTCTTTTGTAAAAGATCCAATTGTACTGTCGGTTGATTTTTTCAACCCAAAACTCAACATAGCGGTCATTGTTTTTTTCGTCAGATATGGTATAATAAAAGCAGAACAAGCGCTTGTTACTTCAAACAGGAGGTTTCTGACATGGAGATCACATTTGCCGAAACAATGAAAAGCCTCAGGAAAAGCAGGGGCAACACGCAGGAGGAGCTTGCGTCACATCTTGGCATATCCGTACAAGCCGTATCCAAATGGGAAAGGGGCGACGGAATGCCCGATATTATGCTTTTGCCCCATATCGCAGCCTTTTACGATACGACGGTTGACGAGCTGCTCGGCTGCGGTCTGATCCAAAAGCAAACCAGAATACAGAATTTCGTTCAAGAGTACCGGCTGTTGCACAGCCAAGGAAAAACCGCCGAACGCTTGGCCTTGAGCCGTGCTATGCAAAAGACCTATCCGAATGATGAAACCGTACTCTATTATTTGATGCGAGCTTTACAAAACGGATATATAGACGAAAGCTTCGATGAGATCATCACACTTGGAGAAAAGCTTCTGAGATCCACGAATCTCGAATACCGAGCCGGAGCGATCCGCGGTCTTTGCTTTACGTATCTGCACGTGGGTGATCGTAAAAACGCCCTGCGGTATGCCGACATGATGCCGCCCGCGAATGATCTGCATTTGCACATTTTGGAGGGCGATGAGCTGGTAGAGCATTGCCAAAACTATTTCTGGAAGGTTTGCGACATGATGTATCTCTACATGAACTACTTGGTGAAATGTCCTGAAGCGGGATATACTCATGAAGAAACACACGCCGCATGGAAAACACTGTACGATATGTTCCATGCCATCTTCCCCGATCGTGATTTTGGCTTTTGGGAAGAGCGCTTGGCAAAGATCAGCTTCTTTATGTCCGTGGAAAGCATACAGCTGGGACACACGGAACAGGCCTTACAGGAGCTTGAAGATATGCTTTCTCACGTGGAAGCCATGAAGGATTTCCA
>JAGAIH010000159.1 GCA_017626655.1 Clostridia bacterium
AGTCAGGTATCCCAGGAAGGGGATCAGGCCGCAGGCGTTGAAATCGCAGTCGGTGAAGGTCATGGATTCGGGAGGGGTATGGCAGAATACGATGCAACCGCCCAGGGCGCAGAGTCCGCGGCCGCGGAAGGTACAGTTTTCAAAGGTACCCTTGGACGAGAGGTAGCTCTTGGTCACCAGCACGCGGTAGGGGATGGTACCCTTGCCGTCAAACTCGCAATTGGTACAGGTCGCCTCGCCGCCATAGAGACTGAGGCATTCCAGCTTGCAGTTTTCCAGAACCGTTTTCTTCGCGCTGACACCCACTCTCGTCAGCGTACACCCCGTAAACGTGATATCCGCGGATTCCTCACTCAAAGTAACCGGAGAGGCCAGAACCGAGTCACGGATCACAATGCTGTCTGCCTTTCTGGCAACTACGACACTCCAGGAATAGCAGTCGATAAAGCGGCAGTTTTCAATAGTAATGTTGCGATTGACAGAGCCACTGTACTCCGCCTCGATATCAATGCCTGCCTGGGGCATACCGCCCCTGATATTGTGAATGTAAGTATCACGGATGACACAACCGTCCACGGAGGTCAGGGTAATGCCGTTTCGGAAGCAGTAGTAAATCTCACACCCCTCGATGAGGACATCGCGACATCCTCCGTAGAGTCCGTCAGTCACAGTTTCGGAAAAGACCGAGATACCATCCCCTCGCATATGGGCAATCTCCACATCCTTCACGGTGATCCCCTCGCAATCCGCGAGGCGGATGGCATAGCCATGGTCAATATAGGCGGTTCCCTTATAGCTGGCGAGATCTCCGTAGAGCTTACCGCCCGTTATGGTGACGTTTTCGCAGTTTCTGAGGTGGAGGATATAGTGACGGCTCTGCTCTCCCGTGGCTCCGTCGGGGACGACGTCCATCTGAAGAATGGCATTCTCATGGAGCATGACCGTCACGTTCTTCAGCCCATTCAGGTCGATGATGGTGGGGACGCCGTATTCCTTCAATAGGTAGGTTCCCTCGGGGAAATAGAGGGTATCGCCTTCCTTCAGGTGGGTTACGGCCTCATTGATCAAGGGCGTATCGTTGTTTACGCCGTCACCGACCGCGCCATAGTCCTTGACGTTGACAGTCTTGGGGGCGCTGTCCCCTTCCTCGGCCCCGCAGGTGACCAGGCAGAACGCGGCCAACAGCAGGCACAGGGCCAGGCAGTAGAGAATCGCGGCAAAATTGAGTTTCTTCATGATGGATTCCTTTCTATGGTTATTCTTCACGGCGGTCTAGGTGATAGGCGATACACCCCAGGAAGGCGTCACCGTACTTCTCCAGCTTAGCCTGTCCCACGCCCGACACCTCCAGGAATTCCTCGTGGGTGCGGGGGAGCCTTACGCACATATCCTCCAGGGTGGCGTTGGTGAATATGTAGAAGGCGGGGACGTTTTGGGATTGTGCGATGGTGAAGCGGAGGTCGGAGAGGGCCTTGTACAGGGCGGGATCGGCCGAGCCGGCGGCGGCGCGGGTGGCGGTGCTTCCCTTTTTGGCGCGGGTATCCAACCGTTCCCCGAGTTGTCGCTCCTTCTTGGCGGACTTGGACTCCACCTCCATATCGGCGGGGTAGCGCATGGTCACAGGAATCCGCTTGTAGAGGATCTCCCCCGAGCGGTCGGTCAGCACCGGGATGGGATAGTCCCCGTCGGTGACGCGGAGGTAGCCCTGGCCCACCAGGGCTTTTATGATCTGCTTGATGTAGGGGGTGCTGTACTTTTTCATGAGACCGTAGGTGGTCTGCTTGTCCAGGCCCAGCTCCAGCAGGCGCTCGGTCCGGGCTCCCCGCAGGATCTGGCCGATGAGGGCTTGACCCAGCCGTTGGCCCGTGCGGGCCACGCAGGAGAGGACCATCTGGGCCTCCACCGTAATGTCGGCGGTGACCAGACCTCCCGTGCAGTTGGAGCAGTTGCCGCAGCCGCAGGAGCCGTCCTCGTTTTGGTAATGGGCGGGGAGGTCCTCGCCAAAGTAGTTCAGGATGTAGGCGCGGAGGCAGTTCGGGGTGTTGGCGTAGTCCGCCATGCGGTAGAGCCGCTCCAGGTCGCGGGAGCGGACGGCGGCCTGCTCCTCCTCGGATAGGTCGGGGTTGGGCTCGCTGTTCTCGATCATGAAGCGGGCGGTAGAGACGTCTCCCTGGGTAAAGAGCATGAGACAGTCGGCGGCGGTACCGTCTCGGCCCGCGCGTCCTGCCTCCTGGTAGTAGGCCTCCATGCTCTTGGGCATATTGTAGTGGACAACAAAGGAGACGTTGGACTTGTCGATGCCCATGCCGAAGGCGTTGGTGGCCACCATGACCGTCTTGCGGTCGTAGAGGAAATCCTCCTGGTTCTGCTTGCGGTCGGTGTCGCTCATGCCCGCGTGGTAGGCGGTGGCGTCGAAGCCCGCCTCGCAGAGAGAGGCGCAGACCTCCTCTACCCCCGCGCGGGTAGAGCAGTAGATAATGCCGCTCTCTCCTTCTCGCTCGTGGAGGAAGGCGGCCAGAGCCACGGGCTTCTCCTTGGGGCGGGCCCGCTTGATCCCGAACCAGAGGTTGGGGCGGTCAAAGCCCGTGGTGAGGGAGAAGGGAGACTCCAGCTCCAGAAGGCGTATGATATCCTCCCGGACACGGTCGGTGGCGGTGGCGGTGAAGGCGCCTACGGTGGGGCGGTGGGGCAGCTCGCGGATGAAGCGGCTGATATGGAGGTAGCCCGGGCGGAAATCCTGGCCCCATTGGGAGACGCAGTGGGCCTCGTCCACGGCGATCAGAGGGATGGTCAGCCCGCGGCAGATGTCCACGAAGGAGGGGACGTCCAGCCGCTCGGGAGCGACGTAAACCAGCTTGTAGGCGCCGTTGGCCATGTTGTAGCAGACCCGATCGTACTGGGCGGGGGTCAGGGAGCTGTTGATATAGGCGGCGGGAACACCCGACTGGGTGAGGCTGTTGACCTGGTCCTTCATGAGGGAGATCAGAGGGGAGATCACCAGGGTCACCCCCGCCAGCATGAGGGCGGGGATCTGGTAGCAGGCGGATTTGCCCGCCCCCGTGGGCATGACGGCCATGACGTCACGGCCCGAAAGGAGGGCATCGATGACAGGCTCCTGGCCGGGGCGGAAGGTGTCGTGGCCGAAGTAGGTTTTTAAGGCTTGGTTTTTGGTCATGATGTTTTTTCAAATTTGGGTTTGTCGGTGTGTTGACCGTTCCTTTGCCTTCTCCAGCGGAGAAGGGGGACCGCGAAGCGGTGGATGAGGAGAGTATTTGTAAGCCAACTTACCGGGATTACAGTTACGCTCCTACAACCATGCGGATAGAAGTGTTAAAACAAT
>JAGAIH010000160.1 GCA_017626655.1 Clostridia bacterium
CTGCTTGTTGTTCTCCAGGGCATGCTCACCGTACAAAAGGGAGTCCTCGATATCCATGTAGTTCATGGTGAAGCGGATCTCGGACATGGAGCCGCAGAAGAGACGGCGGATCAGACCTTCGGGGTGCTTGGGGTTCATGGTGGCCTTGTCGGTGCCCAGCTTACGGCCTACACCCACCTCCCAGCTGAAGAGGGAGTCGGTGATGTAGATCTCGTTGTTCTCGGCCATGGAGAGGACGTTCTCGCCGTTGACGTAGACGTCCAGCCAGTAGCCGTCGCTGGTGACCATGTAGTGGATCCACTGCTCGGCGTAGATCTCGCCGTTCTTGCGCTCGTGGTTGGTCTTGACCTCATCCACGTCCACGTGGACGTACTGGAGGCCCGTGGTGCCCTCTCGGCCGATGTAGCCGTCGGCGGTGCCGCCGCCGATCAGCTCGGTGAGGGCCATGGAGAAGGCGGGCTCATCCTGGCTCTCCACCACGCCCTGGCGGGAGAAGAGGCCGGTGTAGCGGTTGTAGTTGTTGTTCCACTCCTCGTCGATCTTGAAGACGATCTCCACGGTCCAGCCCGTGGTGCTGTCCACGTTGTTCAGGGGAGCGCCGTTTACGGTCTGGAAATACTTGCCCGACACGTATGCGCCGCTGTACTCGGTCTGGGAGGCGTCGTAGGGATCCACCGACAGGGCCTTCTCCCAGGTGTTGCCGAAGCGGAGAGAGGACTTGGTGGAGTAGACACCGTCCTCGCCCACGGTGGCGCCCTCGTCCCACTCGAAGATATCCAGCTGGTCGCCGTTGCCCTCGAAGCAGACCTCCAGGTCGTTGCCATTGCCCGTCAGGTCGATGAAGCGGAGGGAATCGTCCTCTACGCTTCCGGTGTAGTAGCCCTCCTCGTTCTGGAACTTCCAGTGGGCGGCTACGTAGTTGTCGGTGTCCTCGGCGAAGGCGGGGAAGGTGAAGGATGCCAGCAGGAGCGCGGTCAGGACCAAAACGGTGGTGATGCGTAGTGCGATCTTCATATTCATTCTCCTTTTTGGAAGCGGTATGCTTCCGTTGTGATGGTGCGGTCCGTTCATGCTCCGCACGCGAGGGAGACCGCAAGACCTCGCGGCGGTGGGGACGGCAGCCCCAAGGGATCTTCCGTAGAGTCCTCCTTTCGGTCAAGATGCGGCGGCGGATCAGCCACCGTGTATGTAGAGTTTTTTGCTTCAACGCTTGGCGCGGGAGCGGGACAGGATCAGAAGCCCTGCCAGAAGCCCCAGGGGAAAGATCAGTCCGAAGAGCATACCACCCTTCAGGGAGCCACCCGCCAGGGCCTCGGTGCAGAGGCTGACCACGGCGGGGCCGCCCATACAGCCCAGATCACCTGCCAGGGCCAGCAGGGCGAACATGGCGGTGCCGCCCCCCCGAAGGGCTACGGCGGAGAGACTGAAGGTGCCGGGCCAGAAGATGCCCACCGAGAAGCCGCAGAGCCCGCACCCGACCAGGGACAGGATGGGAGAGGGGGACAG
>JAGAIH010000161.1 GCA_017626655.1 Clostridia bacterium
CCACCTCGCGGCAGCCTCCCTCGGCCAGGGCAGTCACCTCGGCCACCACGTCGGCCATGGGCTTGGAGCGGACGGGGCCGCGGGCGGCGGGGATGGCGCAGTAGGCACAGCGGGACTCACAGCCGTCCTGGATCTTGACGTAGGCGCGGGCGCGGACAAAGCGGGTGATGGACATAGGCTCAAAGCCACTGCCCTCCAGGGAGGGGACCTCCACGTAAGGAGCGGCGGGCTTGACCCCGTCGGCAAGCAACTTCTTGGCAATCTCCACTACGCGGAGCTTCTCGCGGTTGCCAACGATGGCGTCCACTCCCTCGATGGAGGCGATGCTCTCAGCCCGGGACTGGGCTGAGCAGCCCGTGACCACCACGAAGGCGGCGGGGTCCCGGGAGATCAGACGGCGGATCAGCTGGCGGGTCTTGCGATCGGATTCGGCGGTGACGGTGCAGGAATTGATGATGTAGAGGTCGCAGGCCTCGTGGGAAGGGCGCCACAGCCAGCCCTCTGCCTCCAGGGCTTCGGCGATGGCCTCGGATTCGTATTGGTTGACCTTGCAGCCCAGGGTCAGGACGGCGAAGGTAGGATTCTCTCGGTTTGAGGACATAACGCCTCCTTGGATATAATTCTTCACCCTAATTGTACCACGAAGCGGGGGAAATGTAAATATAAAAAGTGTAAAACTTTTGAATTTTCCCAAATAATTTGCCCAATGCCCTTGCAATATCTTGAAAAAGGGAGTATAATAGAGGGGAAGAGTAATTCCCCTGGACTTTGTAATATAAAGGAGAACGTGACTATGAGTACCCTGCATATCGTCGATCATCCCCTGGTGACCCACAAGCTGTCCATCATGCGTAACAAGAAGACAGGCTCCAAGGATTTCCGTGAGCTTCTGGACGAGATCGCCATGCTGATGGGCTATGAGCTGACCCGCGACCTGCCCCTGGAGGAGGTCAGCATCGAGACGCCTCTCTGCAAGATGAAGGCCAAGATGGTCGCAGGCCGTAAGCTGGCCATTGTTCCCATCCTCCGCGCCGGTCTGGGCATGGTGGACGGTCTCCGCCGCCTGGTCCCCGTGGCCAAGGTGGGCCACATCGGTCTGTACCGCGACCCCGCTACCCACAAGCCCGTGGAGTACTACTGCAAGCTCCCCACCGACGTCCAGGAGCGTCTGGTCATCCTGGTGGATCCCATGTTGGCCACCGGCGGCTCTGCCGTGGACGCCCTGAGCAAGCTGAAGGAGCATGGCTGCACCAACATCCGCTTCATGTGTCTGGTAGCCGCTCCCGAGGGCGTCAAGGCCGTCCAGGAGGCCCACCCCGACGTGGATATCTACACCGCCGCCCTGGATGAAAAGCTCAACGACCACGCCTACATCGTCCCCGGCCTGGGCGACGCCGGCGACCGTATCTTCGGTACTCTGTAAAAGACTTTGGGGAGAGGGAAGGACTGCTTTCCCTCTCCTTTTCACTTTGGGTAGAAATTCGGTTTATCTCGCACCCGACGGGTGCATATCGAGCCGCTTAGGCGGCATATCGAGCCGCGGGCATATCGAACCCCCGAAGGGGGTATATCGACATAAAGAGAATTGTCGATATGCCCCTGCGGGACTCAATATATGCCTTACGGCATTCGATATGTCCCTGCGGGACTCGATATGCGCTTCGTGCGCGATGGGGACGGAGAGATAACCCCAAAATTTGCTCATCCCCCAAACAAGGAGAATCCATGCGCATCATCACCATCCAAAAAAACGACGCCGGCCAGCGCCTTGACAAGTTCCTCACCAAGGCGGTCAAGGGCCTGCCCCAGTCCCTCATGTACAAGTTCATCCGCTTGAAGAAGATCAAGGTCAACCGCGCCCGTTGTGAGCAGAGCCAGATCCTCCGGGAGGGCGACGAGATCCAGCTCTTTATCAAGGATGAATTCTTCGACTCAGCCTCCAAGGACACGGGGGCCTTGTCGTCCATCAAGCCCAAGCTGGACATCGTCCACGAGGACGACCATATCATGCTCCTCAACAAGCGCCCCGGGGTGCTGGTCCACGACGACGCCGAGGGGGGCGAGAACACCCTCATCATGCACATCCGGGCCTACCTCTGCGGCAAGGGAGAGTACGATCCCGCCGCCGAGCAGTCCTTCGCGCCCGCCCTCTGCAACCGCATCGACCGCAACACGGGGGGCATGGTCATCGCCGCCAAGGACGCCGCCGCCCTGCGGGACATGAATGAGGTCATCCGCGAGGATTGGCTGTCCAAGTTCTACCTCTGCTTGGTCCACGGCCATGTGGAGCGGGAGAAGGCTACCCTCCGCGGCTACCTCCGCAAGGACAGCGCCAAGAACATGGTGGAGGTACGGGACAAGGACTTCCCCGGTGCCAAGGAGATCATCACCAAGTACCGCGTGCTGGGCGAGCGGCGGGAGGGGAAGGATACCGTCTCCCTCCTGGAGGTGGAGCTGGTCACGGGGCGTACCCACCAGATCCGCGCCCACATGGCCCATATCGGCCACCCGCTGGTGGGTGACGGCAAGTACGGCGTCAACCGCGACGACAAGCGCTCGGGCTACAAGTTCCAGGCTCTCTACGCCTACCGCCTCCGCTTCGACCTCCCCGAGGACGCGGGCTCTCTCAACTACCTCCGCGGCCGCGAGTTCGTCATCCCTCCCGCCGATATCTGGTTTACCAAGGGCTTTGACCTCAAGGGCAAGGGGGTCCCCAAGTGGGATGCGCCACCCAGTAAGCAGAGCGGAGGGCAGGATTCATGACCGCCCGCCATCCTATGACCCTGCGGGAGCTTGTGACCAAGTGGAAATGGCTCATCCTCCCTGTGGGCGGTATCCTTTTCGCCCTGACCGTCATCTTCCCTCAGATCGGTGCCTTTGAGTGGATCGCCCTCATCCCCGCCCTTTTGGTGATCCTTACCTTGGCCCCCGATCCCACGGTGAAGTACCGCCGTCTCTACGGCCTCGGCCTTTGCTTCTTCTGGCCCTTCTACGCCGTCAATTTCCATTGGTTCCTCTATATGTACCCCCTGGACTTCGCGGGGATGTCCCACGCCGCCTCGGCGGTGGTGGTGGGCTTTGCCTGCTTGGGACTGTCCTTGTTCCAGGCCCTGGGTGCGGCGCTCCTGTTCCCTCTTATGGGACTGACCACGCGGGGCAAGTGGCTGTCGAAGCACACTCTCCTCCACCCCATCCTCTTCGCCTGCCTCTGGACGGTGCTGGAGTGGTGGCAGGCTCACAGCGGCTGGTCGGGGGTACCGTGGGCGAGGCTGTCCCTGGGACAGGCCGAGACGGTGGCTATCCTGCAATCCACCTCCCTCTTCGGGTCCTACTTCATCACCTTCCTCATCGTGGCGGTGAACGGCCTTCTGGCTTACCTCATCCTCCATCCCTCCAAGCGGGTGGTCTGCGCCGCCCTGGCCTTGGGTCTGTTCTTTGGCAACATGGGCTTCGGCGTCATCCGCATGGCGGCCATGAAGGAGGAGGGGATTCCCATCCAAGCCGCCGCCATCCAGGGAAACAAGGGCTCTTTGGAGAATTGGAGCAACGGCTCTATGGATGCGGTGATGAAGGTCTACGGCGAACTCTCCCGTAAGGCCGCCGAGGAGGGCGCCGACCTCATCGTCTGGCCTGAGACCTGCATCCCCGCCAACATCGACCGCCACGCCTGGGTCTATGAGTACGTGACGAACCTGTCCCGTGAGTGCGGCGTGCCCATCCTCTGCGGGCTCTTCACCCGTGTGGAGGAGGGAAGCGAGGCCGACTACAACTCCATCGTGGTGGCCCTCCCCGACGGCACGGTCCACGACACCGTCTACAACAAGCGCAACCCCGTCCCCTTCGGTGAGTTCGTCCCCTTCCGCAACCTGGTCATGACCCTGGTTCCCCCCCTGGCCGAGATCAACACCCTGGCCGAGGACATCCCGGCGGGGGAGGACTCGGTGGTTTTCGACCTGGAGGTGGGGCAGGTGGGCTCCCTCATCTGCTTCGACTCCATCTACGAGCAGAACGCCCTGGACAGTCTCGCAAACGGCGCGCAGGTCCTGGCGGTCTCCACCAACGATTCCTGGTTCCGGGACTCCCGCGGCGTGTGGATGCACCATGCCCAGTCCCAGCTCCGCGCCATCGAGACGGGGCGCTTCGTGGTCCGCTCGGCCAATACGGGGGTGTCCTCCATCATCAACGACCGCGGAGAGGTGCTGGAGACCCTGGAGCCTCTGAAAAAGGGCTACGTCCTGGAGGAGGTCTTCCTCTCGGAGCGGGTGACGGTCTACAGCGTCATCGGTAACATCTTTGCCTACGCTTGTATCATTCTCTGCGCCGCCGCGATCCTGTATCCCGTCTGCGATCGGATCCTGAACTCGATCGTTACAAAGTGTAAAACCAAATAGTCTTAATCTTATTAAGTTTTGTATAAAGTGTGACGAAAATGCAAAAAACTCTTGACAAATCCCCCGAAATCCGCTATAATATGAACAAACGGACGGGGACCCCGCCCGAAGCATTTTGAAAGGAGACTTTGTCATGAAGAAGTCTATTCGCATCCTGGCAGTCGTTATGGCTCTGATGATGGTCACCGTTGTGTTCGCATCCTGCGCCAAGACCATTAAGGGTACCTACTCCGCCGAGGTCGACATTGCCGTTCTGAAGTACACCGCTACCTATGAGTTCAGCGGCAAGAACGTCACTGTTACCAAGGTCGTCAATCCTCTCCTCGGTGAGGCCAAGACCTACACCATCGAGGGTACCTATGAGATCATCGAGAACGATGACGACACCATGGACATCAAGTTCGAGTTCAAGACCGAGGATGAGCACATCAAGAGCGGCACCTTCGATTTCGAGCAGGGTGAGGACTACATCA
>JAGAIH010000023.1 GCA_017626655.1 Clostridia bacterium
GGTGAGCCCGTCATCCCCTCCGAGATCACCTACAATCTGGAGGAGGCCAAGGCGGCGGCCGCTCGCATCGGCTACCCCGTGGTGCTTCGCCCCGCCTTCACCCTGGGCGGCACCGGCGGCGGCTTTGCCAACAATGAGGCCGAGCTGGTGGAGATCGGTATCAACGCCTTCAAGCTCTCCCCCGTCCATCAGGTGCTCATCGAGAAGAGCGTCAAGGGCTACAAGGAGATCGAGTTTGAGGTCATGCGCGACTCCAGCGACCACGCCATCACCATCTGCGGTATGGAGAACATCGACCCCGTGGGCGTCCACACCGGCGACTCCATCGTGGTGGCTCCCATCATGACCCTGTCCGAGCATGACCAAAAGATGCTCAACGACTCCGCCATCAAGCTCATCCGCGAGCTGAAGATCGAGGGCGGCTGTAACGTCCAGTTCGCTCTGAACCCCCATACCAGCGAGTACTACCTCATCGAGGTCAATCCCCGCGTCTCCCGCTCCTCGGCTCTGGCCTCCAAGGCCTCGGGCTACCCCATCGCCCGCGTTACCGCCAAGATCGCCGTGGGCATGACCCTGGAGGAGATCAAGATCGCCAACACCAACGCGGCCTTCGAGCCTTCCCTGGACTACTGCATCGCCAAGCTCCCCCGCTTCCCCTTCGATAAGTTCACCACCGCCTCCAACACCCTGGGTACCCAGATGAAGGCCACGGGTGAGGTCATGGGCATTGGCTCTACCCTGGAGGAGTGCCTCCTGAAGGGTATGCGCTCCCTGGAGGTGGGTGTCAACCACGTCTACCATCACAAGTTCGATCATATGTCCACCGAGGACATCCTGGAGTATATCAAGGAGTTCCGAGACGACAACATCTTCGCTATCGCCGAGCTGGTCTATCGTGGTGTGACTGTGGAGAAGCTCCACGAGATCACCATGATTACCCCCTACTTCCTGGAGGCCATCAAGCGCATCGTGGACATGGAGGAGACCCTGAAGGCTCATCCCTACGATCTGGAGACGCTGACCGCCGCCAAGAAGATGGGCTTCTCGGATAAGTACGTGGCCAGGATGTGGAAGTGCGGCGAGCTGGACATCTTCGGCTTCCGCAAGGAGCATAACCTGTTCCCCGTGTTCCGTATGGTGGATACCTGCCATACCGGCGCCTACATTCCTTACTTCTACTCCTCCTACACCGGGGAGAACGCTTCGGTCTTGACCGACAAGAAGAAGATCGTGGTGCTGGGCGCAGGCCCCATCCGCATCGGCCAGGGCGTTGAGTTCGACTACTCCACCGTCCACGCCGTCACCACCATCAAGAATTCGGGCTACGAGGCCATCATCATCAACAACAACCCCGAGACGGTCTCCACCGACTACACCACCGCCGACAAGCTCTACTTCGAGCCCCTGACCCCCGAGGACGTCATGAACATCATCGAGTTCGAGAAGCCCGAGGGCGTCATCGCCTCCCTGGGCGGTCAGACCGCCATCAACCTGGCACAGCCCCTCTATGACAGAGGTGTGAAGATCATCGGCACCGACTGCCAGGCCATCGACCGCGCCGAGGATAGGAACGCCTTTGAGA
>JAGAIH010000162.1 GCA_017626655.1 Clostridia bacterium
CCGCGCTCCTTCAGCTCATCGGAAAGGACAGCGATAGACTCCTCGTTTCCGTGGTTAAGAAATACGGTACGAGGCTTCTTTTCAAAGCTTTCAAGCCACGAAATAAGTCCCTGCTGATCGGCATGTCCGCTTGTACCCTTGAGCGACTTGATCTGCGCTCTTACGGCAATGTCCTCGCCGAACAATCGCACGTTCTGTACGCCCTCAATCAGATTTCTGCCGAGCGTTCCCTCTGCCTGATATCCTACGAACAAAATGAGATTCTGCGGTCTCCACAGATTGTGCTTGAGGTGATGGCGGATTCTGCCTGCCTCACACATTCCACTCGCTGAAAGAATGACCTTGGGTTCGAGCGTTTCGTTAATACGTTTAGAGTCCTCCACTGTAACAGACAATCTGAGTCCGTCAAATCTGATGGGATCAATTCCATCGTCTATCAGCTTTCTCGTTTCATAATCAAAGCAAGCGGGATCGCATTTTGAGAAGATCTCGGTTGCTTCAATTGCCAAAGGGCTATCCACATAAACGGGAAAATCCGAATTTTTGACAAGCTTTCTTTGCTTTATTTCACGAATGGCATAGAGTAGCTCCTGCGTTCTGCCAATAGCAAAGGACGGAATGACCACGTTTCCGCCACGGCTCAATGTATTTTCGATGAGCTCAGCCAATACCTCAACTGTGTCGGTATAACGCTCGTGGTTACGACTGCCGTAGGTGGATTCGAGAACCAAATAATCCGCTTCCAAAACAGGTGCAGGATCCTTGATAATGGGCTGATTGGTGTTTCCGACGTCACCGCTGAACACGATCTTCTTTTCTGCATCTCCCTCTCGGAGCCAAAGCTCGATAGCAGCCGACCCAAGCAAATGCCCAATGTCCGTAAAGCGGATATCTACACCGGCTGAAATAGTGATCCTTTCATCATACCGAACTCCGCGAAAGAGTTTAATAGCCCCTTCTGCATCCTCGATCGTATACGTGGGAGCCGTGTTATCTTCCCCCGAACGTTCCGCCTTTCTGTTTTTCCATTCGACCTCGCTCATCTGGATATGTGCGCTATCCTTGAGCATTATGTCAGCAAGCTTCACCGTTGCCTCTGTTGCATATATGATACCACGGAAGCCGTCCTTATAGAGTCTTGGCAACATTCCCGAATGGTCGATATGTGCGTGGGTCAGGAAGACCGCATCGACCTGACTTGCGGGAATCGGCAAGGCAACGTTTTGAAAGACATCAATTCCCTGCTCCATTCCACAATCCACCAAATAGTAGCGGTCATTTACCTCAAGCAACGTACAGCTTCCAGTTACCTCTTGTGCAGCACCAATAAATTGAATTTTCATTCTGTCACCTCTCCTTTCAAAATCAATATCATCTATTATTCTCTTGTTTTGCTGAAACGATTTATTCACTCTCGGCAAAATGCAAAATAGTAACCAATAGTTATCCCATAATAATTATATCATAAATATATGAACACATCAATATCTGCGAACAATATTATGATTTTTCTTCAACACATAAATCGACAAAAGGGGCTGAGTCAAATGCTTTACAAAAAGCAAAAGACTCAGCCCTTTGCTATACAAATTTAAAAGTTTAAGCCCAAACAAAAGAAAAAGCCCCGAAAAAGGGCAAAAAAGAGTATAGCAAAAGAAGGATGGTCAAAATCCTTGTTTTTGAAATTGTATTTAGTTATGAAGAATTGGTCTAAGACACGTTCAAAGGGAACAGATCGAGGCCAATTCTTCCTTTTTTCGTGCGGTTGCAGAGCTTTTCAATATTAAAGGCGAATGCGAGAAGGAAGAATTGCGTTTCAATATTTCGCTTGCCTCTTGTCAGAAAGCGCCGAAACCCGTAGTCCTCTTTGAGAACACCGAAAACACCCTCGACTTGAATGGATCGATTCCGCCGTAGAAGAATGCCCTCGTCACTTGTGAGAGCCTCTAATACCTTGGGGCGGTATTCATTCAGCACTTGATTGACACGAACCGTTCTGTACCCTTTTTGTGACCTGTGACATTTGCTTTTATGTGGACAGCGACCGCACCGATCGTTACTGTAATACCGGGTAGCGACGACATATCCGTTTTCGGTGGTCTTCTTGCTCTCTCGCCGGAACTTCAGTTTTCGTCCATCGGGACAGGTATACTCGTCCTTCTTGGGATCGTATGCCATGTTCTCAACCGAATATGGGTCGGTCTTGTACTTTCTCGTCTTATACTTGTTGGCGTATGCTTCGATCTTGGTTCCGTCCACAAACAGATTACGGGTAGTCCGGCTTTAAATAGTTAGTGAAATTCTTTTTAGCTTGATTCTCAAGCTCAATTCTGTCAACGAGAAACAGAACACGATTAGCGTTTCCGCTTCTCAAAAACAGACGAATTACAGCTGCAGATGTAAGCGTTTTACCTGTACCGGTAGCCATTTCAAACAGAAATCGCTGTTTTCCGTCCTTGACTGCTTTTTGCAAAGCTTTCAAGGCATTGACTTGATATTTTCGAAGCATACGAAGTCCACGATCTTTAAGATATTGACCTCTGGTTTCTTCGTTTTTGTATTCGGGAGCATCTGCATATCTCGGTTCGCGAACAACTGCTATATAGTCCGCAGTTACATCCTCATTGTATAAACGCGCAGGGTCAGAATTAAATGCCTTGCTTTCTTTTACGCTTTCATAAGACGGAAAGGATACAATAACTTGAGGGTTTCCTTAATTAGTATATGTACAGTATAACATAAGTTTGCTAATAAATCAAGGGTTCTTCTCAGTTTAAGTCGCAAAGATAGGAAAAAAGTCCACAAATGCGGAGATTTGTTGCAAACAACGTTCCAATAATTGCTACTTCAGCTACTCAAAAGCGAAACATGACAATTCAAGGACACGAGACTCTTTAGTATCTTTTTCGCTTCATGTTAGCATTGCCGAACATGAAAGCATAGAACTCCTCTTAAGTGAATATTATTCACTTCCCCCCATCAAACAGCGGTTGCTTTTACCGAAAGGTATTGAGCAACCGCTTTCTCTATTGTATTTACAATCCAACACCACTACCGCTCCTCTATCCCCCAAAGTAAACTTTTACCCCCCCTCCTAACATACCCTTTCCCCCTGCCTCCCGTGCCGCTGTGCCGCTGTGCCGGATAAAAATCTCTCCGGCACACGGGTTTTCCCGCGCGAAAAGACCGCTCGGGGGCTATTATTTTACCGACACATCCGGCACATCCGGCACAAAGCCGCTCCCATGCGGCACAGATAGTCCCCCTTCAGGAGGCGCCGCGTAAAACTTTACAGCGCACTGAACAGATCAATGGGCCCCTGGGAAGAGCGAAATGTTCTTCCCCTTGCGAAAAATAAGCCAGTAATATAAATATATATGGTATGTATCCAGTTAGTAATATAGATAGTATATAGGCTAATAGATACATACTAATATTTAAACAGAATACTATAAAAATTATCTATACGCGGATGAATGATCCGCAGGGAGGAACCGTATGGCTACTTTAAAAACTGCAAACGGTAACGGAAAATATTCCGATACAAACGCAAAAGAAAATGTGATCAGCTACATCTTGAACCCTTATAAAGCTAAGCAGTATTCCGGAAACATGCATATCACCGACGCAGATCCCATCGCGGACATGGAGCGGATCTCTCGGCAGTTCGGAAAAGAAAAGGGAATACAGCTCCGTCATTTCATCATTTCATTTGATCCCCAGGAGACGACAGATCCCCGTGTCGTCGCCGCCATAGCCTGTGAGATCATTCCCTATCTGGGACGGGAATATCAGGTGGTATTTGCCGTCCACGAGGACAAGCCTCATTTACATATTCACATCGTAAGCAACGCCATCAGCTATATAGACGGCCATCGGTACTACGGAACGAGACAGGAGTTCAGCGGATTCAAAGCCCATATCAAGCAGGTATTACACAGATATGGCATACATACTCTCCAATATGTGTCCAACCGTATGGGGGAAGCATGAATCCGAAGCGCAAATTCTCATTAAGTGCCTTTTAATGTAATTTTTGAATAATATTATCTATTATTTATTGTTATTTTTGCTTGACAAACCACATTCTCTATGCTATAATACAGACATAGGAGGATTGAAATATGGAACGAAAAATATATACAGATCTCTTGAAGTGGAAGCAAAGCTCCGACCGCAAGCCTCTGATCCTGCAAGGAGCACGTCAGGTTGGAAAAACCTATATCGTCAACTACTTCGCGGGTAAGGAGTACGCCAACAGCGTCTACTGTAATTTTGAAAAGGATCGGGGCTTGCATGAATTCTTTCTCGATCTGTCTCCCCGGAATATTATAAAAAAGCTGTCCCTGTATAAACGCAGAGAGATCATTCCCGGTAGTACGCTGATCATTTTCGACGAGATACAGGCCTGTCCCGAAGCAATCACCTCGCTGAAGTATTTTCAGGAAGAGGCAAACGAATACCACATCATTGCCCTCGGATCCCTGTTAGGTGTCTCGGTCAATCGGGGGAGCTTTTCCTTCCCTGTGGGTAAGGTACAATTCATGACCCTCTATCCGCTGGATTTTGAGGAGTACCTGATGGCTCGGGGCGAGGACGGTCTGATCGGGTTGATCCGCGAATGCTTTGCGTCCGATAAGCCGCTGGATCATGCATTTCATGATCGGGCGCTGGATTATTACAAGGAGTACCTTTTCGTAGGCGGTATGCCCGAGGCGGTGGAGGAATTCGGTAAGAACCGCAATCCCGAGCTTGTACGAGTCATCCAGCAGACCATCCTGGAGTCCTACCACAACGATATGGGTAAGTATAACAAGCAAACCGAGATCCCCAAAACCCGTATCGTCTACAAGAGCATCAGCACCCAACTGGCCAAGGAGAACCGAAAATTCCAATACAAAAACGTCAAGCAAGGCGGCCGCGCATCGGAATTTGAGGGGGCGATCGAATGGCTGTGCCTGTCGGGAATCGCGGGTCAGCTCTATCGCATCGAGCAGATCATGCTGCCGCTGAACGCATACCGATCCCTGTCGGATTTCAAATTCTATCTGAATGACGTCGGCTTGTGCGGCGCGAGTCAGGATATCCACTACGAGGACATCCAAGGGGAGAATCCTCTGCTGGACAACTTCAAGGGAGGCATGACCGAAAACTACGTTTTTACTCAACTGATCGCCAACGGTCTCGGTCTCTATTACTGGACTAGCGGAAATCAAGCCGAGGTGGATTTCATTACCCGTATCGGGGATGACATCGTACCCATTGAGGTCAAGGCCAAAATCAACAACCGCTCCAGGAGCCTGGGTATCTACATGGATCGGTACCATCCGAGCTATGCGATCCGCATTTCGCAGAAGAATTTCGGGTTTGAGAACGGAATCAAGTCGGTGCCTCTGTACGCAATATTTTGCATAGAATAATATGTCGTCCCGTTGTCCTGTTGATAATGGGCGCAAAGAGAAACGGTCCAAACGGTATAGTCAATACCATTAAGTTTAGCCTCCCCCTTTGGGGGAGGTGGCACGCAAAGCGTGACAGAGAGGGCATTTCATGCGACATTTGCCCTCTCACCCGCCTTCGGCGGGAGCTCTCCCAGAGGGAGAGCCCAGATTACTGACAAAGGGTTCAGGACGAAAGTTCCGAGCCCTTTGTCGTACTTTACAAGGAATATGAGATATGGTATAATATAGGTGAAAAATGATGTGGGAGGAACACCTATGTTTACAGAAAGAAGCGGAAAGCAAAAC
>JAGAIH010000163.1 GCA_017626655.1 Clostridia bacterium
CTGTTTGACGCATTGGCTCGGTTGCCAAGGACCCATCGTAGGGAGCGACGCCCTCGTCGCTCCGCGACCTGAAAATTGCCTTTATCTGTTGTCAGATATATATGTTTCGCCCTTATCCCCCAAAAGATCGGTATGTTCTATGTGGCGGAGCGACGAGGACGTCACTCCCTACGGGTGTTTGTGTCAACCGAAACAAACCGGCAGATCCAAATTTGAGATCCCCACACAAAAGACCGACGGCCTCACAGGAAACCGTCGGTCTTTCATTACACAGAGAGCTTACCTCTCCTCGCGGTAGTAGTTGATACCCAGAGCCGCAGGGGGCTGATCCTCCCGCTTGTTGCGGACGCTGGAGATGGTCAGGACGACGATCGTGACTACGTAGGGCAGCATCTTCAGAAGCTGGGTGAAGCTCATGGGCAGGCCCAGGGCCTGGAAGGCGGGGATGGAGGGGATATAGGAGCCTGCCAGGTAGAGGGCGCCAAAGAGGGCGGAGCCAAAGATGCTCAGGTGGGGTCTCCACAGAGCGAAGATGACCAGGGCGATGGAGAGCCAGCCCAGGGTCTCGATGGACTTGTAGGCCTCGGGAGAGCCCGCGTAGTTCATGACGTAGAACAGACCGCCCAGGCCCGCGATGCCGCTGCCGATGATGGTGGCGCCGTACTTATAGGCGTTCACGTTGATGCCCACGGCGTCGGCGGTAGCGGGGTTCTCACCCACGGCGCGGAGGTGGAGACCCACCTTGGTCTTGGTCAGCACCACCGAAGCCACCACGGCGATGGCGATGGCCAGGTAGACCATGATGCCCAGGTACTGCCAGGCGGTACCGGGGAGCAGGTTCGAGAAGGGGAGGCGGAAGGTGGACAGGGCCTTCAGGTAGGCGTGGTTCTCCCGACCCAGCCCCGACATGATGAAGCGCATCACGCCCGCACCAAAGATGGTCATGGTCAGGCCTGTGACGTTCTGGTTGGCCTTGAAGCTGACGGTCAGAACGCTGTAGAGGAGACCCATGAGGCCCGCAGAGAGGAAAGCGGCCAGGATGCCCAGGACCACGATGAGGGCTCCGGGGACGTTCCCTGCCAGGACCAGAGCCTGGACCATGGCACAGCCGCCTGCCGCGCCCACGCACATGATACCGGGGATACCCAGGTTGAGGTGGCCCACCTTCTCGGTGATGATCTCACCCGTGGAGCCGTAGAGGAAGGTCATACCCAGGGCGATGGCGTTGATGAGAAAATCAATGACGTAATTCATGCCTGGACCTCCTTCTTGGCCGAGCGGAAGACGACCTTGTAGTTGATGAAAAACTCACATCCGATGATGAAGAACAGAATGATACCCGTGATGATGCTGGGGAAGGCGTCGCTCATGTTGAAATCCTGGGCGACCTGGGCCGCGCCCTGATCCAAAAAGATTAGGAGGAAGGAGGTCAGCACCATGACGGCGGGATCGAACTTGGCCAGCCAGGAGACCATGATGGCGGTAAAGCCCTGGCCGCCCGCGGATTCGGTGGTGATGGTACGGTCCAGACCGCCCACGATGAGGAAGCCTGCCAGGCCGCAGAGGGCTCCCGAGAGGATCATGGTACGGATGATGACCTTGGGAACGCTGATACCGATGTAGCGGGCGGTGTTCTCGCTCTCGCCTACCACCGAGATCTCGTAGCCGTGCTTGGTGTAGTTGAGGTAGACATACATGGCGATCGTCAGAATGGCCACCACCAGAATGATCAGCACGTAGGCGTTGCCGAAGAGCACGGGGAGCATACCCACGTCCTCGATTCGTCCCAGGGTACTGGAGCCGTCGGGGGTCCAGGTCAGGAGGAAGAAGGCGACCAGGTAGGTGGCCACGTAGTTCATCATGAGGGTGAACAGGGTCTCGTTGGTCTTCCACTTAGCCTTGAACAGGGCGGGAATGACACCCCAGGCCGCGCCCGCGATGAGGGCGGTGACCAGCATGAGGAGGATGAGGCACCAGTCGGGCACCTTACCGCCCAGGTAGAAGAGGCAGGCGGTGGTGGCCAGACAGCCCACCAGCACCTGGCCCTCGGCGCCGATGTTCCAGAACTTCATGCGGAAGGCGGGGGTAACGGCCAGGGAGATGCAGAGGAGGATGGCCACGTCCTTGACTAGCTTCCAGATCTTACGGCTGGAGCCGAAGGAGCCGCGGAACATGGAGATATACATATCAATGGGATTGCGCTTCACCAGGAGAAAGGTGATGATACCGCAGACCAGGAATGCCGCCAGGATGGCGATGGCGCGGATCAACCAGGACTTCCACATGGGAATTGTAGGTCGCTTGACGATATGGAACAGAGGCTCACGGACCTTGGTGACGCCCTTCTCAGAAGACTTAGCCATTTGCGGTGTCCTCCTTTCCTGTAGTCGTATCGGCGGCGGGAATGCTACCCGTCATGAGGAGGCCGATCTCCTCCTTGACGGCGGTGCGGCCGTCCACGATGCCCGTGATGCGGCCGGAATTGATGACCATGATGCGGTCGCAAAGCTCAATCAGCACGTCCAGATCCTCGCCCACGAAGATGATGGCGGTGCCGGCCTCCTTCTGCTTGTTGAGCAGGTTGTAGATGGCGTAGGAGGAGTTGATGTCCAGGCCGCGGACGGGGTAAGCCACCATCAGCACCTTGGGAGCGGCGGCGATCTCACGGCCCACCAGCACCTTCTGGACGTTACCGCCCGACAGGCGGCGGACGGGGGTGGTGACGCCGGGGGTAACCACCTCCAGGCTCTTGACGATATCCTCGGCCAGATCTCGGGGCTTCTTGCGGTCCACGAACATGGAGTGGCCCTTGCGGTAGCTGCGGAGCATCATGTTGTCCACGATGTCCATGTTGCCCACCAGGCCCATGCCCAGACGGTCCTCGGGGACGAAGGAGAGGCGGACGCCCAGATCGCGGATCTGGAGGGGGGTCTTGTCACGGAGGTTAACGGTCTCACCCGTCTTGGGGTTGAGGTAGGTGATCTCACCGCTGTCGACGTGCTGGAGGCCCGCGATGGACTCCAGAAGCTCTCGCTGGCCCGAGCCCGCGATGCCCGCGATGCCCAGGATCTCACCGCTACGGGCGGTGAAGCTGACGTCGTCCAGGAGCTTGACCCCCTCGTAGCCGGTGCAGGATATATGGGAAACGGTCAGTCTGTCGCAAGGATTCTTGGGCTCCGACCGCGCGATGTTCAAGGTTACCTTCTTGCCGACCATCATTTCGGTCAGCATGCTCTCGTCGGCCTCGGCGGTATTGACGGTACCGATATGCTCGCCGCGGCGAAGGACAGCCACGCGGTCGGTGAGAGCCAGGACCTCGTGGAGCTTATGGGTGATGATGATGACCGATTTTCCGTCGTCCCGCATACGGCGCAGGACCGAGAACAGCACCTCGGTCTCCTGGGGAGTCAGCACGGCGGTGGGCTCGTCCAGGATGAGGATATCGGCGTTGCGGTAGAGAACCTTGATGATCTCCACCGTCTGCTTCTCGGATACCGACATCTCGTAGATCTTCTTGTGGGGGTCCATGTGGAACCCGTAGCGCTCGGTGATCTCCTTCACGCGAGCCTCGGCCTCGGCGCGGGAGTAGCCCGCCTCATCCTTGACGCCCAGGATGATGTTCTCGGTGGCGGTAAAGACGTCGACCAGCTTAAAGTGCTGGTGGATCATACCGATCTTATGGGCGAAGGCATCCTTGGGGGAGGTGATGACCACCTCTCGGCCGTCCACGAGAACGGTTCCCTCGTCGGGGAAATAGATGCCGGCGATCATGTTCATAAGGGTGGTCTTACCGCAGCCATTCTCACCGAGAATGGCCAGGATCTCACCGTGGTAGACCTCCAGGGAGACATTCTTGTTGGCTTGGATGCTTCCGAAGCTTTTGGAAATATTCTTCATTTCCAGGGCGATGGGCTTGCTCACACAGCACCTCCGATTGGTTGTATTCATGGTGAAAGCAGGAAATTGAAAAAACACAAAAATCAGAAACGAGGCGGAGCTGGGGGGCTCCGCCCTATTTCTGATAAGGAATCTGAAAATTAGCCGAAATTGGTGTTCAGCAGCTTGATACCGTCGATCTGAATGTCGAAGTAAGGAGCGGAGCGGTGCTTGGACTCGAAGAACACGCCGTTCTCGATCGCCTCGGTATCCTTAACGAACTCGGCGTCGGTGTCAACGTCAGCCAGGTAGGTGGTCAGCGCGGAGCCGCCGACGGTGAAGTTCGCGGTGTTGAAGACGTGGCGGGTGCCGTTCTTCAGCTCCTCGGTGATCTTGGCGATCTCCTCGACGGTGCCGGCGGCGGCCACGTTGGTGTTGACGTCGGTCAGGACCACGGAGCCGGTAGCGATGGTGCCGGTCCAGTCGGTGGCAATAGCCTCACCCTTCATGTTCTGCTCGCAGATGTACTGGAAGTAGGGAGCCCAGTTGATGCGGGAGGAAACGATGAAGGTGTTGGGGCAATGCTCCAGAGTGGAGCCGTTGTAGGAGACGTTGGGAACGCCCTTGTCCTCGCAAGCGGAGGGAGCGCCCATGGAGTCGGCGTGCTGGGAGATCAGGACGCAACCGCCGTTGATCAGAGCGTTGGCGGTGTTGCGCTCTGCGGTCTCGTCGTACCAGCTACCGGTGAACTGAACGTCCATGGTGACGGAGGGGCAGACCGACTTGGCGCCCAGGTAGAAGGAGGTGTAGCCGGAGATAACCTCGGCGTAGGTGAAGGCACCGACGTAGCCCATCTTGGCCTGCTCGGCGGTGATCTCACCGGCCTCGATCATAGCGTTGAGCTTCATACCTGCGGCAACACCGGCCAGGTAACGGCCCTCGTAGATGGAAGCGAATGCGTTGTGGAAGTTGGGGAGCTTCTCGGTGTGAGCCATGGTGCCGGTGGCGTGGCAGAACTCCACCTCGGGCTTCTCCTTGGCGGCGGCGAGAATGTGGGTCTCGTGACCGAAGCTGTTGGCGAAGATGACGTCGCAACCCTCGTCGACCAGGTCGAGAGCGGCCTCGTAGCAGGCATTGGACTCGGGGATGTTGCGCTTGATGATGACCTGATCGTCACGGAGACCGAGAGCCTTCTGGGCTTCCTTGACACCGTTGATGAAGTTGAGGTCGTAGGTGGAGTCCTCGTCGTGGAGGCAGATCACACCCAGCTTGAAGTCGTCGGAGCCGGCCTTGTCGCAGGAGCCGAACAGAACGGCGCAGGACAGGAGCATAGCGGCGATGAGCGCGAGAGACAGGAACTTCTTCATTTCTTTTCTCCTTGTTTTTGTTTATTGGGAAACTATGTAAAGCCTTTCGGCCTAACATCTTGTGGGAGATAATGAAAACTCTGAAATATATTGTAGCACGAAAGCCGTCTCTTGGCAAGTGTCAAAAATCACAATATGTTCACAACACCGACAAAAATTCTTTTCGGTTTTGCATAATACGATAAAACCCGACCGCGGAAGCCTCGGAAAAGGCCTGTCTCAATCGCAGAATTCGATGCCGTCCGCAACGCTCATGGACTTGATGCGGGCCAGGGATTCCACCCGCACGCCGCGGCCGCGGATCTCGGCTCCGCCGCCCTGGTAGGTCTTCTCCACGAACACGCCCGCGCCCACGATGGTGGCTCCCGCCTGCTCGCAGAGGTCAATGAGGGCGTGGAGAGCCTGGCCGCGGGCCAGGAAGTCGTCAATCAGAAGGATGCGGTCCTCGGAGGAAAGCATGATCTTGGGAATGACGGCGGTGTGGTCGGTGCCGTGGGTGAAGGAATGGACCGAGGAAGCGTAGACCTCCCCCGTCATATTGTTGCTCTTGGCCTTCTTGGCGAAGACCACGGGGACGTCAAAGGGCAGGGCGCAAAGGCACGCCAGGCCGATGCCCGAGGCCTCGATGGTGAGGATCTTGGTGACGTTCTCGTCCTTGAAGAGACGGTAGAACTCCTCCCCGAGGGTACGGATGAAGCGGGTGTCCAGCTGTTGGTTCAAGAAGGTACCGACCTTGAGCACGTCTCCGTCCTCGATAATACCGTCCTTGCGGATGCGATCTTCCATCAGTTTCATGTGGTTCTTCCCTGCCTTTCGGTTGTTTGTTCGGGCGTCGTCCCGTGAAAAGTCCGTTGAAATAAGAATAATAGAATAATTATACACGATTTTGACGAAAAATGCAAGAGGAAATTCTTCCGCCGAAATGACGGTTTTTCAATTTCCATCTTTATTATATGAGCAATCAAATCAAAACAAATTTTGCCCCATTTTTTCGGATTACCTCCCCATTTCTCCCTCAAACGGCTTTTTTTGGAATTTCTCACAAAAATATGGTCACACCATGCAATGTTTTATAAAATAGTACAAATTTTCAACAATTTTGAAAAAGGGTTGTTTTTTCGGAAAAATGTGGTATAATGCACATGAAATCAGCCGCCCGTATCCCCCAACAAGGGTACTTGAGGCCGGATTTCGCAAGCCCCTTCGGCGCACTCATCGAAAAAACATCAGGTGTACGTCTTCGCGCGTACCGCTCCCCCGGAGTACAGGAAAGGATGTGATTCCGATTTTACCGCTTGAAATCATGACCGACAAGGTGTCAGCGGCACTGAAAGCCCACGGCATCGACCCCGCCTCCCCCGACATGTGCCTGAAATTGGATCAGGACATGAAGGGCGACTACGGTGAGGTCTGGCTGGTCTACTCCCGCGCGGATGGAAGCATCTACCGCGTGATCGGAGACGAGGTAGAGACCTTCCCCCTCGCCCGCATGACCGCCCCCTACATCGACAACTACACCACCTCCAACCGCCTCCAGGTCCACCTCCACGCCGAGGACGATCTGCCCCCCGAGCAGGGCGAGATGACCGACGACGAGTTCCGCGAGGTCAAGAAGGCCTACGCGAACAGTGGCACTACCGTGGTGCTGGGCTTCTGCACCAACAGCGTCAAGCTCAAGCTCCTGGCCTTCGTGGGGCTGTGGGAGCGCCTGGACCGCGGGGAGGAGATCGCCGATGACGACGGCATCTTCAACCAGTTCGAGCGGGCCTGCCCCAAGTGCGGGCGGATGTACCGCGACCCCAAGAGCCGCGTCTGCGAGCATTGCGTCAACAAGAAGGGCGTCATGGGACGGCTTATGGGCTACTTCATGGTCTTCAAGAAGCAGGTCTTCGTCGTGCTTCTTTGCCTCCTGGCCACCACAGCCCTGTCCCTGGTGAATCCCATCGTCAGCGGTAGCATCCTCTTCGACCAGGTCATCAGCGAGCCTACCTTTGACGCGGTCACGGGGGAGCAGCTGACGGGTCTTATGCACGAGGAGAAGTACGTGTACATCTGGGTGGGCGTGCTGACGGGCATGGCCCTGCTCTCCATGGGCATCGGCATCATCCAGAACCGCACCAACGCCTACCTCTCCACCCGCGTGACGCGAAACATGAAGAACGACATCTTCCGCGCCATGCAGAGGCTGTCCCTCTCCTACTTCAACGCCAACCCCACGGGTAAGCTCATCAACCGCGTCAACTACGACGCCGAGCGCATCCGCAGCTTCTTCATCGACGGCGTGCCCTACTTCATCAGCCACGTCTTGTCCTACATCGTGCTGACGGTTCTGCTCTTCTGCATGAACTGGAAGCTGACCCTCATCCTCTACGCTCCCATCATCCCCGTGGTACTGATTCTGAAGTTCGCCCTGCCCAAGCTCTGGAAGTGCTACTCCCACCAGTGGCGGCGCTCCTCCTCCATGAACACCATGATGAACGATTCCCTGTCGGGCATCCGCGTGGTCAAGGCCTTCGCCAAGGAGGAC
>JAGAIH010000164.1 GCA_017626655.1 Clostridia bacterium
CATCCGCGCGGCGGACGACGGCATCCACGCCGAAAAGGAGCTGACCGTCAGCGGCGGTGTCCTCACCGTAGCCCAGAGCTACGAGGGCCTGGAGGCGCTCCACATCAACATCCTGGGCGGTACCAACCGCATCACTTCCTCCGATGACGGCGCTAACGCCACCAACGGCATGGGCGGCGGTATGATGGGCGGCCCCGGCGGGGGCAGGCCCGGCGGTATGGGTGGCTGGTGGGGCCAAGGCTCCAACAGCGGCAGTACCGATACCACGGTCTCTACCGAGACACCTGTCCTCACCTTCGCGGGAGGCTATTCGGTCTTCAACGCGGCGGGTGACGGCATTGATTCCAACGGAAACATCGTGATCTCGGGCGGCACGGTGATCGTCTACGGCCCCACAGACAACGGTAACGGCCCCATTGACTCGGGCGACGGAAATTACAGCGTGACAGTCTCGGGCGGTACCCTTCTGGCCGTGGGCAGCAGCGGCATGGCCGAGTCCGCCGAGAACGCGGGGCAGGCGGTGCTGGCGGCCTCCTGGCGAAACGGAGGCATATCCGCAGGCGAGACCATCGGTATCGTGGACAGCGACGGCAAGGTATTGGCGGCCTTCGAGCTGCCCAAGGCCATTTCCTCCATCGTCTTCAGCTCGGCTGACCTGACGGCGGGGGAGACCTACTCCATCGTGGGCGGCGGGTCTACCACAGGTACGGTGGTGGACGGCGTGATTCATCCTTCGACTTATACGGGGTATGAGTCTATGGGAGAAATTGAGGCGTACTAACCTTCATTTAGGGCGATCCCCACGGGGATCGCCCTTTTGCTATGCTTGTTTACTTCTGCTTGCGCTCGATCTTCCCCTCAAACAGCTTCTCAAAGGCCTCCTCGGTGCCGATGGTCATGAGGTCCTTCTGGCAAACCATGCCGCGGCCGCTCTGGGCGGGGATATCGAGGTAGTAGTAGGCGCCCATGTCCACCATGCGGCGGATGTCCTCACGGTACAGCTCCAGGCGGCGTTTGGGGCAATCGAAGATCACGGTATGGTCCCGATCGGCGTAGAAAACGGCGCGGGTGGGGAACAGCTCCTTTTGTTCCCTCTTGGTGAAGGACAGGGCGAAAACAAGAAGGGAAAACAGCAGGCTGATGCCAACGAAGAGGGTGACCGCCCAATCGCATTCCTCCCAGCCCCACTCCCACACCATAATAAGTGAGACGATCAGCATGAGAGGAAGCATGACAGCCAGGAAAGACAGGGCGGCACGGGTGGCGACACGGCGAACCAGCCAGCGGCGGTTCTCGGGGGAGACTTCGCCTTTAAATTCCGCGTGGATGCGGACTTCACGGTGTTTCATGGGGGCCTCCTTTGTTGTGAGCGGGCGTTTATTTTACTGTGTGCGGGGCTCTTTCCAACGAATCAGGCGGTCGGACAGGAATTTGCCGCCCAGGGTGCGGAGGGTGATGACGGCCAACAGGAGCATGGTCACCGAGAAGAACAGGGAGACCAGGATGAAGAGCATCATGAGCCCTCCGTTTATGACCGCGAAGTACAGGCAGGCGAGGATATCCAGGCCTGTGACGGCGAAGGTCATCCACGCGCTGGTCTTCCGCATGACCCGAAAGACAAGCCCTAAGGCGACGGCGACTCCCACGATCCCCCACACCAGCGCGGCCAGGTCGATGAGGAAGCCGGCGGACTCGTCCAGGTAGGCGGCCAGGTAGGCGGCCAAGTAGGCCAGCATATTGAAGACGCGGGCGAAGGGGCGGAGGATGCAGAGGAGAAGGAGGGTGATCTGGGGGAGGTGCTTTTTCATGGCAGGCTCCTTTCAAGGTGCTTTCACCTATATATGACACCAAAAAAGCCGAAATATTTCAGAGTTTGGAAAACTTTTTTCAAAAATCTCGATGTAACTGTTTAGACAATATTTTAAATTTGGGTTTATCGGTCTGACGGAACAGAGTAGAATTGGGTAGGGTGACCCTCATCCACCGCTACGCGGTCCCCCTTCCCCCGAGGGGAAGGTATTCGGCTCGTGCTTTTCGTTAACCATGAAAACCTATTGGCATCCCAGAACATATATACAAGGAATATCCATACGGGGAAGAGCAAGATTTGCCCCATATTGTAGTTGAAGTTCTTTTTGAACAGTCCG
>JAGAIH010000165.1 GCA_017626655.1 Clostridia bacterium
CGCGCCCTCGCAGTCGGAGCCGGTGATGATGGGGGGATGGACGTAGCGGTAGCCGTTCTTGTGGAAGTACTGATGGATGGACTGGGCCAGCTGATCGCGGACGGCGAAGACCGCCTCGAAGTAGCGGGCGCGGACACGGAGGTGGGGGATGGTGCGGAGGTACTCCAGGGTATGGCGCTTCTTCTGGAGGGGATAGTCGGAGGGACACTTGCCCAGGACGGTCAGGGTCTCCACGTTCATCTCGATCCCGTTGCGGTCGGAGGCGACGATGGTACCCGTAGCGGTGAGGGACGCGCCCACGGCCATGGCGTCGCGGTAGACGCTCTCGTCCATCTTCTCCTTGTCGATGACCAGCTGAAGGCTTCTGAAACAGGAGCCGTCGTTGACCTCCAGGAAGGAGACGTTCTTGGAATCTCTGGCGGTACGCACCCAGCCGCAGATGACGGGGGAGGTACCCACGAAGGACTCGGACTCGGCAAACAGCTTTTTGATGTCGGTGTGTTTCATGGTATGTTACTCCAATCTTGGGATTTTGCAAATGATTACCTTTTATTATAGCACAGAATCTCTGTATTTACAAGGGGTTTTGGAAGATTTCTGAAAAAATGTATTTTTACGAGAAAACCCCCACTCCGCGGGGGAGTGGGGAAAAACGTTATGTGTTAGTTGGAATTGCCGTAGTAGCGGATTTCGGGGATGCGTTCTTCGAGAAAGGCTTGACAACTAGAGCAGAAGTACGGTTCCTGCATCTTCACTAAATCTTCATAGTATTCCCTCATTTCACCAATCGTTAAATAGTTCATTATGCAAGCACCCACGGTATCATTTGAATGCAAGTCGTTTCCGTTTTCATCCTTTAATAGGGCAACTTCACCTATTTCAAAAACATGCGCCATTTCATGTGCTAGGCTTATACTCATTATTGCTTCAACCGTAGTACTGTCCTCAATTGTTTCGTCTTGAAGCTTTGTGATCGTAAAGAAATCTATTACAGGATAGTATTGAGTCCCATAGACAAGATCCTCTGTTCTTAAATGGTGAGCAATAATATCTCCGGAACGCGAAAGGCCGTCATCCGTGTATACTGAGCTTTGTCTATCTGCCCATAATACCACGATATGATTATTCTTGCGCGAAACACTGTTGTATAATTCCATGCTCATTATGTTGGCATCCTTATGGTCTGTTTCGCAAGAGCTATTACAGGGAGAATTATCCCCTAAAGGACAGGATTCAGCCATAAAATCAGTACGATACGTTGGTAAACCGCCTACTTGCACACTGACCCCAAAACTTTCGTATACCGTTGTAACGAAGTCATTCGCATCCATAAAATTTCCTCTAATTCTATTATGACGCGTACCGTCAAGAGTTTCCATCGCACTGCTGTCATAGTAATTGTCGATATAGAATGTTCGGGGCAGTAATCTCCAATTTCTTGCAGAAAGATCCGTATAATAATTTGCTAACACAGCGTTATTACCGTCATATCCCAGTGCCATATTTGTGTGTTCTTTACTTTGCGGTACGATGACGGTTTTTGCGCTATGATCTACAAGGATCCTCCACTTTGTCGGAGTGTTTGTCGATGTCGAATACAACTGAATCTGACCGTTGTCATTCACGCCGAGATAAATGCTTTGCGATTCTAATTTGATGGTATAGTAGTGTTCATCGATCGGTGCTATCGTCCAAACGGCTCTTTCATTAACCCTCGTACTCCAAGGCTGAACGTAATGCACAAAAGAAGCCGGATTGGCAGACAAAACCACTTCTCTTGAATTCAAATACAAATTAAACTCGTCGGTGCTTATGGGGCTGTGTTCCTCAAAAACCTTTACCTCACAGGTGTTCGTTGTCAAAATACCATTTTGATTATAATAGTTAACGTAAATCGTTGCAGTACCGACCGATTCACCAACGATTTTATAGCACGAATTTTCGTGTACGACGGAAACAACGTCGTAATTCAGTGAAAACACATAGTATTCGTCCACATCTATTAAAAGATCAATTTCATACGTGTCGCCAACACCTAAAAACATTTTATTATAAGGTAAGATTGATTCGGTACTCGTACTTTAAGTTTCAAGTGCGACAACAGTGTTTACGGGATTAACAAATACAGAAAGCAAACACAAAACAACGGACAAAATCATACATAACGCTTTTTTTGTCATTTTATTAATCCTTTCTTTCTGCTAAGCAACTACTCGGCTTAGTTACATCTCAATTTTTACCACAATTGGTGAATATCAAAGGAATCAAAGAAAGCTTTATCGGGTTCATTCTCAAAACCGCTAAGGTAAACTCTAAACTTTTGTTCGTTTGTACTGCCGTATATATAAGCACTATATGGAACGGTGTCGCTCACATATTCTTTTTTAGGATGCTCTATACAATATGTGAGCATGATCTCACAGGTGCTTCCCTCCCGCTCCATTTTCATAAGAACAACTCGCAGTTTTACATCATCGTTCACATCTTCGTACATGGAGCATGGATAACCGAGATATTCCGTTCTGTCTTGAATTTTACTGCCCTCAATCTTTTCAATATAAGAGGCAATATCCTTTTGGTATTTCTTTTCATACTGCTCGTCAGTAAGCAGAATCATATACCCGGATTCACCGGAAAAATCCTCTATCTTCTCATTGTAAGTCGCTTCATTTCGAAATGAGATCTGAATATCTGTTTCCGTCAAGGTTACATAAGAAACACTCCACCCATCCGGCAAAACGACATCATACAATTGGGTCATATCGGGAATCTCGAATCCCTTATCCGTCAGTGTGAGCTGGGATTTTAGATTCTTCACCTCGGCCGTAGTGAAATTGCCCTTTAAGAACTTTTGCTTCATTTCCTCGATGGAGTTGAAGTAAATTCCCTTAACGATCATGGCGTTTCCGCTACTTCCTTCTTGTGGCTTCTCATTCCCATCCGCAAAGCTCATATAGTGCTTCCCGTCGATCTCGGTCACCGTGTACAGATCGGTAGAATAAGAGCCATCCTGGGGCGAGGCGGTCTCGCCCTCCCCCTCGGCGGGGGTCTGCGCGTCCTGCGTCTCCCCCACGGGCGGCACAACGGGCGGGTTCTCCCCGCTCTGCTTCATGATCCCCGCCCCCAGCACAGCCACAGCCGTCAGGACGGCCACCGTCGCGGCCACGGCAAGGATACGGATATAGGGAGCCTTGCTTCCCTTGCGGACGACCGCATCGGGGGCGGCCTCCAGAATATACCGAGGGTCGATGCCCTCCATAGCATTGAATGCAGTCTTTCCTTTCATACTTTATAACCCCTTTCTTCCAAAAATTTTCGGAGCTTATTTCTTGTCTTGTAGAGCTTCACCGTGACGGCGTTGACGGTCATGCCCTCCCGTTTCGCCAGCTCGGCGGGCATCATGGCGTACCAGTAGCGGCGAACAAAGAGGCGGCGGTCGGTGTCCTTCAGCCCCGCCAGAAATTCGTTCAGCAGCGCGGGCAATTCCCCTGCCGCCTCCTCGGGGGCGGGGATGCAGGCCTCCAGCTCCTCGAAGGCCACCTCCAGCTCACGGTTGCGCTTGGCGGCGCGGCTCTCGTGGTAGCGGTTGATGGCCAGTCGGCGGGTCAGGACGGCAATGTAGGCCTTGAGGGAGGCAGGCTCGTCGGGGGGGATGCTGTTCCACGCCTTGAGATACACGTCGCTGACACACTCCTCGGCATCCTGCTCGCTGTCCAGAATGTCCCGGGCGATGGTCATGCAGTATCTGCCATACTTTTCCGCCGTCTCGGCGATGGCCTGCTCGTCGCGGTCAAAGAACAGGCGGATGATGTCGCTGTCGGTCATGGTCTCTCCTTTCTCGGGGCGTCCCCCGAAGATTGGTCTGCGAACGCGTTCACCGTGAACGGCCCTTCATCGGCCGTCCATCTACAAGGACAGGAAAATTCTCGGATTCTGTCCGTTTTCTTAAAACTTTTTTCAAAAAAACGCGGGACGGCATTTCTGCCGTCCCAAGGGGTAGGGGGTGGATCAATTCAACTGCTGAATGGTGATAGACCCGATCAGATACTCCACGGTAGTCAGCCCGTAGAACAACAGATCGTCGGTGCCGCCGGGGGTGTTGGTATCAAAGGTGACGGTCAGCAGGCGGCTGTTTTCGGGATCCGCCTCGATCTTGTAGCTGACCTCGGCGGAGTTCTGGACGCCGCCCTGCATATGGAGCATGACGAAGGCACCGCGGGGCAGGGTGTTGGCCAGATTACCCAGCACATCGTAGACCTGCATGGTAATGCGGAGCTTGCGGCCGCCCGTCAGGTTGTTGGGGAGCGAGCCGAAGGTGAAGTTCTCGCCCGCATAGTAGAAGGTATCGCCGAAGCCGTTCTCGCGGAGGAGCTGGGCGGTCTTCTCGGGCAGGAGGGCGGTGGAGGCGTAGGCGCCCACGCCCGTGTTCATGAGATTGCCCTCGGTGAAGTCGAAGGTGTAGCCCGCCTTCAGCTCCTCGGCGGTGAGGGTATGGTAATCGTCACGGGAGAGGAAGACGTCGGGCTTGAGGGAGCGGGCCATGGTGATGGTGAAGTCACCGACGTAGATATCGGCGTAGGCGGTGGGGACGTTGTTGAAGAAGAACTTCAAGGACTTCTCCCCGGTGTTGCCCACGGTCCAGTCCATCTCGAAGTGGTAGAAGCCCTCGCCTGTGAAGAGTCCCTCGGCCAGGGCGCGGTTGCCGGGGGTATCGTCCATGGCCAGGAGGTAGATCTTGGTGCCGTCCTTGGGCACCATGGGAGAGGCGATGTAGGCGTCGATGGAGATGTGGTAGGTCTTGCCCTGGACGTAGTAGCCCTTATCGGTGAAGGCGGTGAAGTCGCCCATGTCGCCCTTGATGTGGAGCACCGTACCCGAGGTAAAGCCGCTCTCGGCGTTCAGGATGGCGTTCTTGACCGTCTCGTCGGGGATGGCGTCGTAGGTCAGCGCCTCGCCCTTCTTACCGATGGTGATCTCCTTGTTCCAGGGGAAGGTATGGCCGTTGTAGAGCTGGTCCGTGGAGGGGTTCGCCCAGGAGGTGGCGGTGACGTTGACCGTACCGATATACACCGTAGCCCCCGCGGGGACGTCGATGTAGAAGCCTGTGTTGCCCTCCACGGGATCGTACAGACAAGCGGCATTGACGATGGCGTTGGCCTGCTCGAAGAGGTTCCCGTTCACGGCGGTGGAGGCATCACCCGAGAGGAAGCCCGCGGCGCCGCCCGCAGCGGTGGCGTAGTAGTTGAGGGAGAACATATAGGACTTGCCCGGGGTATGGAAGTGGGAGAGGAAGTCAGCGGACAGGCCGTTCAGGACGTAACGGGTGCCGCTCTCACCGCCCGTCAACACCAGCACGCGGTCCATGAAGCCCGCGTTGGCGGCCAGGGCGTCGCGGATGGCGGTATCCTCCAGCTTGGAGAGGGGCAGGATGCGACCGCCCTCCACCTGCATCATGATATAGGTCCAGTCATAGGTGACGGTATTGACGAAGTCCACCTCGGTAGGCTCGATGACCACGGGGACGCGGGTCATCTTGCGGTTTTGGTAGGTGAACAGCTCCTCCTCGGTCCAGGTCTCGGACTCGGTGACCTCCACGTTACGGCCCTTGGAGATCTTGGCGCCGTCGTTGAAGGTACAGCCCCAGAAGCCGATGTCCTTCATGGCGCCCCGCACCGATGCGCCTGCCGCGCCGATGTCCAGGCTACCGCCGTTGAAGGTGCAGTTGATATAGTCGATGTTACCGGGGATGGGACCCTCCACGCTGCCGTCCTCGCGGATCCAGGTGATGAGCATATCGAAGACGCAGTTCTCGATGCGGATCTCACGGCGGAAGCGGAAGGTGCCCGTGAAGCGGGAGTTGGTGATCGTGGAGCCGGGGGCGCAGGTATCGCGGTTGCCCACGAGCCAGCCCTCCTCCATCTTGCGGAGGCTCTCGCCGTAGTCCAGCACCAGCTCCGTGGTGCCGTTGGGATTCTGGACCACGCGGCGGACGGTGGCCTTGCCCGCGTACACGCCCTTGGAGCTGAACACGTCAATGACGTCACCCTCGCGGCAGTTGAAGGGATGGTAGGAGCCGTGGGTGTACATCTCGTACTGGGTGACGGTGAACTGGTTGCCGTTCTTCACCGAGGTGATATATCCCAGGGTGTTGCTGACGTTGAAGACGTCGTCGAACAGGACCCCCACGTCGCACTCGTTCCAATGGATGGGACGGCGGTTGTCCTTGACGTGGTAGCCGTCGCGCCAGGAGACCATCTTGATCTCGCGGTTGTTCTCCTCGCCGGGGATGTAGTCCACGTTCTCGAAGTAGAGCTCGGCGTCGTTGTCGCGGACGTTGGCGATGAAGCTGGGGGCCGCCCAGACCTCGATGTTCTCAAAGACCATACAGCCCGTATTGGAGGCGATGTACATGATCTCGCTCAGGGCGTTACCGATACCGGGATTGGGCAAAAATACCTTGTCCCCCACAGCGTAGCCGTGGCTCTCGGTCCGGTACTCCACCTTGATCTCCTTGGAGGCGGTTTTGGTCATGGTATTGATGAACTGGTGGGGCCTCTCCTGCTTGCCCTCGTTGTACTCGATGGAGAAATTGGTATAGTTGCGGCTGTCGTTGAAGCTCTGGTTGGGCTCGATGTCAGTGGTGTAGGTGACGTGCGCGCCGTTCACCGCCTTGACGGTACCCACCAGGTAGGGGGAGACCGCCAGATCCAGCTTCATGTTGCAGATGCGGATATCATTACAGCTCAGCATGGCATAGTAGCTGATACCGGGGGCGAAGCGGAAGACCGAGCCGCCGCCGTCCACGGTGACACCATCGGCACCGGTCATGGCGAAGGGAGAGCCAAAGGGGCCTGTGCTGCGGTCGGTGGTGCCGATGTAGTAGACCTTGCCCGACTCGAACTGCAGGGTGGCCTGCTGCTCCATGGCCGCCTCGATGGCCTTACCGATGGCGGGGCCGTCGTCGGTCTTACCGTCACCCTTGACGCCGTAGTCGGCGGCCTTCAGCACCACCTCGGACTTGGCGCCCGCCTGCTCCTTGGGATACTCGGAGCGGTTGATGGGCTCGGGGATGGGATCGGGCTCGGGCTCGGTGGGAGCCTCTGTGATCTCCTCGGTGGGTGCTTCCCCGCTCTCATCGGGGGTATCGGGAGCGACGGTGGCTCCCTCGGTGGTGTCGGTGGTGGGATCGTCACCTCGGCAGGCGGTAAAGCCCAGGCAGAGGGCGAGGGTCAAGAGCGCGATCAGGATGGGGATGCTTCTGCGCTTCATAGGCGGTCTCCTTTCTATCCCCTGCGGCGGGGGACATGGACGGGGGCGGTCCGGGAAGTATATCCTGCGGAGCAGGCCTTCCCTCCGTCGATATAGCACTATTATAACATAACCGCCCGTAAAATGCAAGAAGATTTTATGAAATATATATAAAGGAAACCGACCTTTTCCACCCTTCCTTGAAAATCATCATCTTGCACAAAACCAAGGCATTCTTTTCGTGCAAACCGCCTCTTCTTTGGGTCTTGACAAATCCGCTGTTTTGTATTATAATGGTGCAATAGTTTTTACTACACTAAAGTGATAAAGGAGACCAAACGTCCCATGAAGCCTCTTCATAATCCCGATGTGGACGCCCTTTTCGAGGCCATTCTGTCCATGAAGACCGTGGAGGAATGCTACGCCTTCTTCGAGGACGCCTGCACCATCAAGGAGATCCTCGACGTGTCCCAGAGACTCAAGGCCGCCAAGATGCTCTCCTCGGGAGCCAACTACGCCGACATCAGCCGCGAGACCGGCATGAGCACCGCCACCATCAGCCGCGTGTCCAAGTGCCTGGAGTACGGCGCGGGCGGCTACCGCCTCGCCATCGAGCGGGTAGGCGCGGACACCGTATCCGACCAAGAATAAGCACTGTCAAATAAGGATATTTACCATGAACATCACCTATCTCAAGCCGGAGGAGCGAGCCGTATTCGCTCTGCGGGAGCTCTACCGCGGCTACGGGTATCTGCCCTTCAAGATGAGCAAATTCGAGGAGTACGATCTCTACGTCCGCAACAAGGATTTCCTGGTCAGCGACCGTGTCATCACCTTCACCGACATGGGCGGCAAGCTCCTGGCCCTCAAGCCCGACGTCACCCTCTCCATCATCAAGAACGGGGAGGACCGTCCCGGGGAAAAGCAGAAGGTCTGCTACAACGAGAATGTCTACCGCGTGTCGGGCAGTACCCACCACTTCAAGGAGATCCTGCAAACGGGCCTGGAGTGCATCGGGGATCTGGACAGCTACGATATCTGCGAGGTCGTGACCCTGGCCGCCGCTTCCCTCGCCACCGTCTCCCCCGATTTCGTGCTGGATATCTCCCACATGGGCATCCTGTCGGCCCTCCTGGACGACATCACCGCCGAAAAGTCGGTGCGCCAAGAGATCGCCCGCTGTATCGCCGAGAAGAACACCCACGATCTCACCCGCATCTGCGCCGAGGCAGGCATCGGGGAGGAGGACACCGCCACCCTGACGGAATTCGTGGGCATCTACGGCGACATGGACACGGTGCTGGAGCGCCTTGCCCCCCTCTGCCGCCGCTACGAGGCGGTGGCCATCGCCCACGCCGAGCTGACGGGCCTGCGGGATCACCTGAAAAAGACCCCCTACGCCACCCGCGTGCGGTTCGATTTCTCCATCATCAACGATATGTCCTACTACAACGGCGTGGTCTTCTGCGGCTTTTTGGACGGCATCTGTGAGTGCGTCCTGTCGGGCGGTCAGTACAACAAGCTCATGAAGCGCATGGGTCGCAAGTCGGGGGCCATCGGCTTTGCCCTGTACCTCGACCTCCTGGAGGGACTTCCCCACACCGCCCCCGCCTGTGATGTGGATGTCCTGGTGCTGTACGACAGCCGTACCCCCGCCGAGACCGTCACCGACACGGTGGAAGCCCTCCGCAACCAGGGCAAGACCGTATCCGCCCAGCGAAGCATCCCCGAGAAGCTCCGCTACGCCACACTCTGCGACCTGAGAAAGGAGGCGACCAAATGATCAACGTTGCGCTTCCCAAGGGCAGACTGGGAGAAAAGGTCTACGCCATGTTCGCCGAGGCGGGCTATGAGTGTCCCGCCCTGCTGGAGCCCTCCCGCAAGCTCATCTTCGAGAACCCCGAGGCCGGGGTCCGCTACTTCTGGGTCAAGCCCTCCGACGTGGCCATCTACGTGGAGCGAGGCGCCGCCGATATCGGCGTGGCGGGCAAGGATATCCTTTTGGAGTACGAGCCCGACGTGTTCGAGCTTCTTGACCTCGACCTCGGCAAGTGCCGCATGGCGGTGGCCGCCAAAAAGGACTTTTACGACGACGGAAGCCGTACCCTCCGCGTAGCCACCAAGTTCACGAATATCGCCGCCCGCTACTATGCCTCCAAGTGCCGTGAGATCGACATCATCAAGCTCAACGGCTCCATTGAGATCGCCCCCATCCTGGGGCTGTCCGACGTCATCGTGGACATCGTGGAGACGGGCAAGACCCTGGTGGAAAACGACCTGGAGGTCAAGGAGACCATCCTCCCCATCTCGGCCCGCCTCATCTGCAACAAGGCCGCCTTCCGTTTCAAGACCGCGGAGATCGAAAGAATCACATCCTATATGAAAGCCCAGGTAGAAACCCATGATTAAGATCTACAAGTACGGCGAGGTATCCAACGACGAGATCTTCGCCCGTGACAATATCGCCTCCAACGTAGAAGGCGTGGTGACCGGCATCATCGCCGACGTGATCGCAAACGGCGACAAGGCTCTGTACGCCTACGCCAAGAAGTTCGACAAAGCCGACCTGACCTCCCTGGAGGTCACCCCCGAGGAGATCGAGGAGGCCGTGGCATCGGTTGCCCCCGAGTTCCTGGATATCCTCCGCGAGGCCGCCGTCAACATCCGCGCCTTCCATGAAAAGCAGGTACGCAACAGCTTCATCATCAGCGAGAAGGACGGGGTCGTTGTGGGCCAGAAGGTGACCCCCATCGAGAAGGTGGGTCTCTACGTCCCCGGCGGTACCGCCGCCTACCCCTCCACCGTGCTGATGGACGCCATTCCCGCCAAGATCGCGGGCTGCTCCGAGATTATCATGGTGACTCCTCCTTCCGCGTCGGGCAAGGTCAACCCCGTCATCCTCGCCGCCGCCAAGGTAGCGGGCGTGACCCGCATCTTCAAGATGGGTGGCGCCCAGGCCATCGCCGCCCTGGCCTACGGCACCGAGAGCGTCCCCCGCGTGGACAAGATCGTGGGCCCCGGGAATGCCTACGTGGCCGAGGCCAAGAAGCAGGTCTTCGGTAGAGTCTCCATTGACATGATTGCCGGCCCCAGCGAGATTCTGGTGGTGGCCGACGCGACCTGCGACCCCAAGTTCGTGGCCGCCGATCTTCTGTCCCAGGCCGAGCACGACCGCATGGCCTCCGCCGTACTGGTCACCGATACCTACGAGCTGGCCGAGGCCGTCTCCGCCGAGCTGGAGCGCCAGATCCCCCTGCTCCCCCGCGCGGATATCGCCCGCGAGTCCATCGACAAGAACGGCAAGATCATCGTGGCGGAGGGCAACCTCATGCTGGCCATCGACATCGCCAACGAGATCGCCCCCGAGCATCTGGAGCTGTCCATGGACAATCCCTTCGACTACCTGGACAAGGTCAAGCACGCCGGCTCCATCTTCATGGGCAAGTACTGCCCCGAGGCCCTGGGCGACTACTTCGCCGGCCCCAACCACACCCTGCCCACCAGCGGCACCGCCCGCTTCTCCTCTCCCCTGTCGGTGGACGAC
>JAGAIH010000024.1 GCA_017626655.1 Clostridia bacterium
ATCTTTCGTCAGATATATGTTTTTCGCCTCTACACCCAAAGCATATCGATATGTTTTATGTGACGGAGCGACGAGGGCGTCGCTCCCTACAGGCGTTTGTGCCAACCGAAACATCCCGGTAAACCCAAATTTGGTATTTTCTAAACTTTTTCGCAAAGCCTGTAATATTTCGCTATCTTTTGGTGTCTTATATAGTGTACCCCCTTTGAAAGGAGAAGCAATATGGAAATCAAAAACAAAACCGCTTTCACCTACGACACTCTTATGGAATTCAATCGCCAACATCAGCGGGTCATCAAGTGCGTTATGACCGTTCTGTGGGCGATTTTGGGTGGTCTGATCCTCCTTACCCTGCTTTTGCTCGGTCTTCTGTTGGTTCTGGATCGAGTTGCGCTCCCCAATCCCTCCGCGATCGTCATGCTCTCCCTCCTCCTGATACTCGTCGCGCTCCGCCTGATCATTACCCCCATACAGCTCAAGCGCGCTGTCCGCAAGCGTGCCGATCAGCACAGTGTGGTGGATTACGAATTCCACGAGGAGTCCTTTACCGAGACCACCGTCTCGGATCAAAGCACCAACCACAGCGATAACCGCTATGCCGCCGTCCAAAAGGTCACGGAATCCGAGCACGCCTTCTATCTCTACATCGCCCCCAATGCCGCCCACATCGTCGCCAAGGACGGCTTCACCGAGGGCAACGAAGCCGACTTCCGCACCCTCCTGCGGACGGTGATCGACCCCAAAAAGCTCCATATTCATTGAGTATCACGAAAGGAACCGCTATGGAGATCCGAAACACCACCCCCATGACATATAAAGCCGTCACAGCCTTTGTGTCTCAAAGCAACGCCTCCGACAAAAAGACGCTGATACTCCTGACCGTGCTGATGATCCTCAGCGCGATTCCCGCCGTGCGTGGACTTCTGTCCATCGCGTGGGGGTGGGGAGATTTTGTCACCTATCTCGTGGTGATCTGCACCTCCAGCGTAACGCTGGGGTGCGCGATCCTCATGCTTTCGCCCAAGATCACGGCTTGGCGGATCGCTTCCCGCAAATTGGTATTCACCTTTACCTTTACGCAGGACGGCTACACCTACGGAGAGCAGGGCTGCGAGCCCACGCCACATACGTATGATGCGATCCTGCGCGTCAACGAGTCCCCCGACTATTATTTCCTGTACATAGACGAAAAACAAGCCCAGCCCGTGGCAAAGGACGGCTTCACCGAGGGCAACGAAGCCGATTTCCGCACCCTCCTGCGGACGGTGATCGACCCGAAAAAGCTCCATATCCAATAACGAAAAAGGTGTCTCGCCCCATCGGGTAAGACACCTCTTTTTTTGTTTCAGCCGTTCCGCCGAGCGAAGCGAGGACATTTCGCATTTTGCATTTTGCGTTTACTCAACCCCCACGTACCCAGAACCTTCCACGATCCTCTGCCCCTCCTCGGTCAGCATCCAATCCACGAAGGCCTGTACATTGGGGTTTTTCTCCCTCTTGCGGGTAACGGCGTACAGCTCGTTGATGATGGGGTAGGAGCCGTTCTTGATGTTCTCGGTGCTGGGATAGACTCCGTCCAGAGCCAGGAGCTTCACTCCGCCCTCGGGGGAGTCTTTTCCCACCATGCCCTCCACGTAGAAGCGGAAGGAGAAGCCGATAGAGCGGCCCGTGAAGGTGAGATAGTCGGTCTTTACGGGGGTATCCCCCATGAAGTTCAGGAGGGCGGACTGACTGCCGCTCCCTGCATTTCTTTGGAGGACGGCGATGTGGGTGTTGTCACCTCCCACCTCC
>JAGAIH010000166.1 GCA_017626655.1 Clostridia bacterium
ACCAGACCAGCTGGATCACGGTATCCGATTTCACGGCTGTCAGCGAGGACACCGTATCCCCCCTCTTCCAGCTGGACAGCGATTTCGTTCCACGCACCGATCTGCTGACACTGACAGACGGCCATTACGTCACCTATTTCGGCCCCGAATGCGACCAGATGGAGGGCCACTACCTCAACGTGACCTTCACCGAGAGCGGACGTCTGAAGCTCATTATCCTGAAGCTTTCGGATAACGGCATGAAGATATCGGTCCGCGACCCAGCGGGTGAGCATCTCTACTCGGTGGCTGTGGATCATATCATGCATCTGAAGGCCCCCGAGGGAAGCACCGCCACCATCTACCTCGGCGACAACCTCATGATCGGCGAGATCGAGTGGTAAACAGGAAGGAGACATTGTAATTATGGATCAAAACATTTACTGCGGCCGAGGCAACGCCGTCCCCTACGACGAGCTGATGAGGGTGCTGAACACCTCCTTCGGCTTCTTCACCCCCGAGACCGAATTTCTCGGTCTTCTCCCCAAGCTCTACCGCGAGCAGTACCGCCCCCAGGATCAGAACTGGGTGGTCACCGAGGACGGCGTCCTCACCGCCGCCATCGGCGCCTATGACCACGAAATCGTTGTCTGCGGCCGCCGTCTCCCGTGCCGCGGCGTCGGCAATGTGGCCGTCCACCCCGACCACCGTCACAAGGGCTACATGAAGCTGGCCATGAATCAAGCCATCGCCGATATGGAGGCGGACGGCATCGTCCTGTCCACACTGGGCGGCCGCCGTCAGCGCTACCAGTATTTCGGCTACGATAAGGCAGGCCCCGCCTACCATTTCAGCATCTCCCGGGACAACATCCGCCACACCTACGGCGACGCCCCCGCCCCCTTCGCCGTCCGCACCGTCACCGATCCCACCGACCCCGCCATCGACGAGATCATCGCCCTCAGCGAGAAGGGCCGCTTTGTCCCCACCCGCGACCGCGCTCTGTATCTGGATATCGCCAACACCTGGAAGGCCCGCCTCATGGTGCTGACCGATCCCGCCGAGGGCGATCGCTTCGTGGGCTACTGCATTTGTGACGGCGGCTCTCTGTCCGAGCTCCGCTTGGTCCGAGGCGAGGACTTCATGGGTCTGATCCGCTCGGTATACGCCTGCCTGGACCAGGGCTTCACCGTGGGTCTGCCCGCCTATGAGACTGAGCAGATCAAGGCCATCTCCCTCATCGCCGAGGGCATCGCCGTCCATCCCTCCATGATGTACCTCATCCTTAACTACGCCGCCACCATCGAGGCCTTCCTGGCCCTCAAGCTCACCTACGCAACCCTCCCCGACGGCGAGCTGACCCTTCTGATCCACGGCCACGTGGGCGACGAGCGCCTCCGCATCACCGTCAAGGAAGGGAAGCACACCGTGGAGACCGTCGCCGAGGATGCCCCCGTGGACATGGAGCTGGGCCACCTGGAGGCCACCGAGCTGCTCTTCGGCTGTATTTCGGCTGACCGCGAGATCGGATCCTCCCTGCTCCGCGCCTGGTTCCCCCTGCCTCTTTGGATGTATCGGGCGGACGAGGTGTAAGCATTCCCATCGCAACCCAGACGATTGTATAATTAGAAAAATTGCAGTTTATAGGTCTGTGGTCTGACGGAAGATGCGGTGACACGATCCACCCTCATCCGCCTCCCGCCGCAGGAGCTGGTCGGCACCTTCCCCCGCGGGGAAGGCAAGTCTTTTTATATTTTTTGTTATCCAAAAACTTATATGCATCAGTATGTTTTTTGTCTTTAGCAGAAG
>JAGAIH010000167.1 GCA_017626655.1 Clostridia bacterium
CACGAAGCCGTCGCCTCCCGCCACCTGGACCACGCCCAGATTAGGGGAGAGGGTGGTGAAGTGGTAATCGGCGATCTTGGGTCGCGCCGCGCTGATGCGGGCCAGCAGGGAGGACTTGCCCACGCTGGGGTAGCCGATCAGACCCACGTCGGCGATCATCTTCAGCTCCATGAGGACCTCCCGCTCCTCGCCGCGGGTGCCGTTCTTGGCGAACTGGGGAGCCTGGCGGGTGGCGGTGGCGAAGTGGCGGTTGCCCCAGCCCCCTCGGCCGCCTCGGCAGCAGATATAGTCTGCGCCATCGTTCTCGGACATATCGTGGATGACCTTGCCCGTGGCGGCGTCCTTGATGACCGTACCCTCGGGCACAGGCAGGATCAGATCCTCGGCGTTGGCGCCGTGGAACTTCTCGGGCTGACCGTTACCGCCGTTTTGGGCGGTGAAATGGTGCTTGTAGCGGTACGCCAGCAGGGTATTGGTACCCTTGTCCACGCGGAAGACGATATTACCGCCGTTTCCGCCGTCCCCGCCGCTGGGGCCTCCGTGGGAGATGTACTTCTCGCGGTGGAAGGCAATGGCACCGTTCCCGCCGTCGCCGGCTTTGAGGTGGACTTTTACGTGGTCGAAAAATTGCATATGGGGTTCTCCTTTCGTGGGAGGATTGAAAAAGGTGAGGATTTCCTATCGGGTAACGGCAGGAAAAAGGTTGATCGGTATACCTTCCCCTCGGGGGAAGGGGGACCGCGAAGCGGTGGATGAGGGTCCCCCTTGGGTTGCCTCTCTCTACCGGGTAGACGGTTACTTCAGATCCGATGCATTCAGACCCAAATACCGCAGAATATCTTCACAGACGGCAGAAAAATTTCGGTTAATGTCCCGATTCGAATAACGCAAGACTGTTACCCCCATAGTCCAAAAGAACTGATCCCGCTCGTCATCGGCCACTCGATTTTCGGGTAACTTGTGTTGAGAACCGTCTATTTCGATCACAAGATTGTGGCTGTGGATATAGAAATCCACGATATAATTACCGATGCTTTTTTGGCGGTTTACGGTAATGGGGAGACGCTTCAGAAATTGATACCAGAGCATCTTTTCTTCGGGGGTCATGTTCTTGCGGAGTTTTTGGGCGTTTGGTACGTTTTGGGAATTGTGATACAGTGGCATTGATTTACTTGGTTCTGTGTGTCGCGTTGCTGTCTGACGAAAGAGAGTGGAATCGGGAAGGGGGACCCTCATCCACCGCTTCGCGGTCCCCCTTCCCCCGAGGGGAAGGTATCGCGGGGGGCGTTGCGGTGATTATGGGGTGTCTCCGCGGAGGAAAGGATCACTCCTCATCCCCGCCGTCGCTATCCTGTTCCTTCCTATCCTTCTTCCCCCGCACGTTGATCTCGGGGTCGTCGCCTCTCTGCTTGATGACCATCTTGATGGGGGTACCCTTGAAGCCGTAGGTCTCCCGCAGGCAGTTCTCGATGTAGCGCTGGTAGGAGAAGTGGAACAGCTCCGCCGAGTTGCAGAATAGGACGAAGGTGGGGGGAGCCACCTGGGTCTGGGTCATGTAGTAGATCTTGAGTCGCTTGCCCTTGTCCGTGGGAGGCTGGACCCGCATCATGGCCTCACCCAGGACGTCATTGAGGGCGCCCGTGGTGACGCGGAAGTGGGACTGCTCGTAGACCGACTGGATCAGATCGTACAGGCCGTCGATGCGCTGGCCCGTCTTGGCGGAGACGAAGGTGATGGGGGCGTAGGGCATATAGGCCAGGGACTCGCGGATGCGGTCGGTGAAGGCCTTTACGGTGGAATTGTCCTTCTCGATGGAATCCCACTTGTTCACCACAATGATGGAAGCCTTGCCCGCCTCGTGGGCGATGCCCGCGATCTTCTCGTCCTGCTCGGTGATGCCCACCGAGGCGTCGATCATGATGAGGCAGACGTCAGCCCGCTCCACCGCCATGTGGGCGCGGAGGACGCTGTACTTCTCGATCTGATCCCCGATCTTGGACTGACGGCGGATACCGGCGGTATCAATAAAGGTGAAGGTGCCGCGCTCGTTGACCAGACGGGTGTCTACCGCGTCACGGGTAGTGCCCGCGATATCCGAAACGATCATGCGGTTTTCCCCGAGGAAGCGGTTGATGATGGAGGATTTGCCCGCGTTGGGCTTACCGATGACGGCGATCTTGATGCCGCTCTCCTCCTCCTCGCCCTCCTCCCAGTCGGAGAGGGCGTCACAGCAGGCGTCCAGGAGGTCGCCCGTGCCCGAGCCGTGGACCGAGGACACCGCGATGGGGTCGAGGTCGAAGCCCAGCTCGTAGAACTCGTAGTACTCGTAGGGCAGCTGGCCCACGCTGTCGCACTTGTTGATGCAGGGGATGATGGGCTTGCCGCTCTTCTGGAGCATGACGGCGATGTCACGGTCGGCGGCGGTGAGGCCGGTGCGGACGTCGCACATGAAGATGATAGCGTCGGCGTCGTCGATGGCCACCTGGGCCTGGACCTTCATCTGGGACAGGATGATATCGTCGGTGCGGGGCTCTATACCGCCCGTGTCGATGAGGACCAGCTGGCGGCCGTTCCACTCGGTCTCGCCGTAGATGCGGTCGCGGGTGACGCCGGGGGTGTCCTCCACGATGGAGCGGCGCTCACCGATGAGCTTGTTGAAAAGGGTGGATTTGCCGACGTTGGGACGGCCCACGACGGCGATGATAGGCTTGGACATGGTTATGGTCTCCTTTCGGTAAGGGGATGGAATTGGAATTCGTAATTCGCAATTCGTAATTCGTAATTGGTTATAGGGGATCGCAACGGGAAC
>JAGAIH010000168.1 GCA_017626655.1 Clostridia bacterium
CAAGATGAAGGAGGCCGAGGGTATCCGCGCCGTGGGTCTTGCTGAGGCAGAGGCCATCGAGAAGAAGGCCGAGGCCCAGAAGAAGATGGGCGAGGCCTCCGTCCTGGAGATGTACCTCACCGCCCTGCCCGAGGTGGTCAAGAACGCCGCCGCTCCTCTGGCCCAGACCGACAAGATCGTCATGTACGGCGACGGCAACTCCACCAAGATGCTGCGCGACGTCATGCAGTCCTCCAACCAGGTCATGGAGGGTCTCGCCGAGGCCACGGGTCTGGACGTCAAGAGCATGATCTCGGGCTTCATGGGTGGCAAGGCCGCAGCCGCTACCGAGGAGAAGAAGTAATTTCTTCTACATAGCTCAAACACGGTAGGGTGATTCCCTGCCGATGCCCCCTCTCCCGAAAGGGGGAGGGGGATGTTTATGTGGTTCAAATTTGGGTTTGGCGGTGGTTTTGAAATCACAATTGTAGGGACCGGCGTCCTCGACGGTCCGCCCCATAGAACATACCAATATGTTTCGGTTGAAAAAGAAAAAGCACATATCTGACAATAGATAAAGGCAATTTTCAGGTTGCGGAGCGACGAGGGCGTCGCTCCCTACAATGGGTTATTGGCAACCGAGGCATCGTGCCCAACAGGCCGCCAAACCCCAATTTGAACCCCATAAACGGTAAACGAAAACAGAAAGGAACAACCATGAGTCGCTTACTCTTTGAAGAGCCCCTTGTCAAGAATTCCCATTACATGAAAAACTTCCGTCTAGAAAAAGCGGTCTATCTGGCTGTCGGCTTCCCGTTTTTGGCCATGGCTCTGCTGTGTCTTGGGTATTCACTGTATGGCCTGTCTGTCGCCATGTTTGCCCTGTTCATCATGATGATCGTATATTGGAGATGGACGATCCGCCGCGATAGGCAGTATTTAGCCATATATGAGGACAAGATCCGCTATAAAAAAGCCTTCCCGAGCAAAGAGGTAGAGCTTTCCTTGACACCCTCGCAGTACAAGATCCGGTTGCACCGCCCCCTGCCCAAGTCCAGCTACACAGTCACGTTCCTTTTCATAGATCAGCAGGACAATATCCTGTTCCAATACAAGGCCGTGTCTTTGTTCCCATCTCTCTATAAAGCCCCAAAGCACGATTGGGAGACCGCCCTGTACGCCATTGGCTGTGAAGTGGATGATCCCGAAGAGATCATTGTCAATCGGCATGCATAACCAAACGATGTATACAGAAAGGAGCCCCACCATGTCAGCCTCATCAACCGAAAGAACCCGTCTTTCAACATGGATCCGCGAACATCTGACCGCCGACCTTGTCATTTTGATCGTGACCGCGTGTCTCAATACTCTGTGGGTATTGCTCTGGACTCCCCTCGCTGTTTCCTCTGCCTTTGCCTTCGCCGGTTCACTGTATACCATCTCCAATATCAGCGGTGCCAAGAACGGTCCCATGCCCTGTATGCACGTCTTTCGCCGTGATCGCCTGGAACGTCAAGGCAGACTCCGGGAGTATCAAGAAAGCTGTCTGAAATACTTGACTGTCATGCTCCCCATCAGCGTGGTCTGGACGGCTGTCAACTTTGCCGTAGCGGTGGGGCGGATCGTGTATCTGTTCATCCGATGAGCAACGAAACAGAAAGGAGCCGCCATGAGACTGACCTCCATCCAAAAATCCCCCACGGGCTATATTCTCCGCGCCTCTCTCGCAAATCCCATGGTCGTGGCCTACGTCATCCTTCAAGCCTTGATGGGTCTCATCATGCTGATCCTCTGCCTGTGGCTGAAGCCGGCTGATGGCGGGATGTATCTTTTGCTGGCAGGGATATTCGTGGGCATGCCCATGGTCATCTGCCTCCCTCTCATCCTGTGGACTCTCGGTGAGCGCTACGAATTGGACGAGAAGGGGGTACACCTGCGTTACACGTTTCGTCGCGAAAGGCTCCTGCGCTGGGATGAGGTACGGGACTGGGGCGTGATCCAAGTGCGGTATTCCAAGCAAAAGGACTTGACCCATATGCTCTACTTTTCGCCCGCCGAGCTTCCCGTCATAGGAATGGCCTATAAAAGGCTCGACGGCCGCAAAGACATGTGTGCCCTCGGCATCCATGTTACGGATTACAATGAAATGGTGGATATAGGATTATGGGACTTTTGCCGCTCACGCCTTGCCGCCCCGCCTTATATTCCTGCCGATATTCGAAGCATATAAACAGAAAGGAGCCCGCCATGAGATACACCGCCATCCAAAAAACTCCCACGGGCTACGTCCTGCGCCACAGCCGCGCCACCAAGCTCATGACCCTCATCCCCTGCGCCTTCATCAGTATCGTCCCCACGGTCATCACGATCCCGCTCTTTTTCTCGGATAAAGCCGAGATCGCCAATATCATTCCGACCTCCATAGCCATGATCCTCGCGTGGGCCATCACGACCTACCTCTTTTCTCTCGCCTTCGGCTTCCGCATCGTCGTGGATGAAGCGGGGGTACACCGCTACTCCTTTGGCCGCGTCAAGCTCTCTCTGCTCTGGCGGTACGTCCGCTCCTTCGGTATCGGCGTGATTCCCGTCCCTTCCACCAGATCCGGGCCATCGAATCATCTGGCCTTCTACGCCAGCACAGAGGCAAAGCCCGTGAACATGGAAAACAAGGTGTTCATCAAGCTGACCAAAACCGACGAGCAAGCCCTCCGCGAATCGGGTCTCCTCACCTTCTGCCGCAGACAGATGGCAGAGGCTGACCGTCATTTCAGATAACCTACATAAGAAAGGACCCCCGCCATGCAACCCATCAAAGACGACCGCTCCTTCCTCAAGCTCCTCCTCCTCTCCATCATCACCCTCGGTATCTACGAGTTCTGGCACCTCCACCATTGGACCAAGGACATCAACACCCTCTGCAAGGACGACGGCAAGAACAACGAGGGCGTCCTGCTCTACATCCTTTTCACCCTCCTCACCTGCGGTCTCTTCCCCATCTTCTGGTGGTTCAAGGCCGCCGACCGCCTCGCCCGCGCGGCAGTCCGGGAAAGCGTGGCCGTGGATATCAGCGGCGGCAAGGTGCTGGGGTTCTGCATCCTGGGTATGTTCACCTGGGGTATTTTCATCTGGTACGCCCAGTACCTGGTCATGCGAGCCACCAACGACCTGGCCACCGACTACAACAGCAAGCATTACGCGGATGTGTTCAGCTCCATTGAGGAAAGCCATGAAAATTGAGAAGAACCAAGAGGGCTTCACCCTCCGCCACGCCCCCTCCGAGACGGTGGTCTCCTCCGTCGTGCTGGTGATCGCCACCCTCGCCATGATCCTCACCCTCTCGGACCCCGCCCGCTACCTCCCCGAGACCATTCTCTTGCTGGCGGGCTGTGCCCTGCTCTACGCGGCGGGCATCAAAGCCGTCATCCGGGAGCGGAGGTGCCGTCTCACCGTCACCACAGAGGGCATCCGCGTCCGCAATAAGCGGGCGGGAGAGCGGGAGCTGCTCCCCTGGGAGGACGTGAAGGACTGGGGTACCGCCGTGGTCCTCCATAAGGGCCGGTACGGCCTCTACCATCCCCGCGTACTGCTCTTCTTTTCGGACATCCCCCGCGCCACCGCCGAGGACGCCTCCACCTGCCCCCATATCATCGAGCTTGTGAAGTTCGACCGCGAAGCCCTGGAGGAGTCGGGGGTCCTCCCCTACTGCCGCGAGCGCCTGGCCGCCGCCCAGGGGGATCACGCCCCCGCCGAGCGGGATCAGTGGCTGACGGCAGGGCATGGGTAATGGAAATGCAAAATGCAAAATCAAGAACGAGAGTTCGCAGAGAGTCCAAAATAGCGAAAGCCCCCGCAAGCGTCATGCCTGCGGGGGTATTATTTTTCGATCGGTCAAGTCGGAAGCAAGCAATCAGCCGCCGATTTCAGCCAGTGTGTCGTTGTACTTCTCCAACATGCGATCAATCTGTCTCTGCCAGGAGCGGGTAGAGGAGGAGACAGTGTTCTTGGATCCGCTGAGGATGGGGCGGAGGTTGTCGCGGATGACACAGCCCGGGAAGATGTTGGAGCAGGAGGAGGAGAAATCAAAGTACAGGGTGTCAAAGATCATATCCAGGACCTCCTTGGACTGGGGATCCTGCATATAACGCTCGGACAAAGCGGTCTCGTAGTAAGCGGGACGGACCAGCTTGTAGCTGTGGTAGGCCATAGCCTCCAGCACAGCAGCCAGCATTTCCTGACGGGTCTCGTCGCCCACCACGGAAGAGATACCCAGACAGGTCACCTGATCCTGAACATAGGAGTAGTAGTTCTTCTGCATTTCGGAGAACTTGGGCATGGGAGCGATACCGTAGGTCAGAGCGGCCAGATCCTCGAGATTGGTCTCCATCTTGAGGAACATGGTGGTGACCATCAGCGCGTTATTGGACGTGAAATGCTCGATGATCTTGTTTACGGGCACATCATCGTTTTCAGCACCCTTGTAAACATAGACGGAGGCGTCATTGTACAGGAGCTGGACCTTGTCGCAGAGATCAGACAGGTCTCCCAGCGCATCGGCGTTGTAGGCCAACTCGCCCGTATCGCCATCCTTGATGATCATGTGGATATCCGAAGCCACCATGTAGGGGTCAACCGAGATGGTATTGCCGGTAACGAAGCCGAAGAAGTCGCCTTCGGAGGCCTTGGAGTCACCATCCTTGTCCACGTAGTGATCCTTGACGATGGAGTACTGGTAGTCCAGGGTCCACTTGCCCTCCTTCACGGTCTCGTACAGATCGGTGATCTGGTTATCCACGAACAGGGTCTTGTTGTACAGAGTCAGGTACATGAGGCGGAACATGGAAATGGCGATGGGGCCGGAGGCCAGGAACTGCATGTTCTCGTCGGTGAAGGTCACCATGTCGTTGTAGCCCTGGGTCCAGTAGTGCTTGGAGGTGTCGATGTTCTCCAGAGGGGTGAGGTTGATGTACTTACCCTCCATGGCGGGCTGGACAGACATATAGGTACCGTTGGCCACCAGATCGTAGTCACCGAGACCGCCCTGAATATCGAGATCCATCACGCTGTTGACGTCGGTCTCGGGGTACATCTCCAGCACCACATTAAGCATTTCCTGAACGGCTATGTTGCGCTCGTAGACAGCATCGGACACCACACCGTGTCCCAGCTCCTCCGCGCCGAACTCGTCACCCCTATTGTTGACGTCGGCGTAGAGGAGACCAATGGTGGCCTCCTTGTAATTCAGGTCGGAGGGCAGATCATAGGTGTAGTTGGGATCGGCGGTCTCCACTTCGTTCTGGGTACCCTGATCCTTGGTCTCGTCGCCGGAGGGATCATCACCGCCGGTAGCGCAGGCCGCCATGCTGAAAAGCATGAGAGCGGCCAGCAGCAGGCACAAAAGCTTCTTCATACTGTTTCTCCTTCATAAGTAAATTTTGATCTCGCGGGAAGGCATACCCTCCCATTCTTCTCCATTATACTATTTTGCGGCGGAGTTGTCAAGAGCTTTTTCAAAAAAGGAAGGGAAGCCCGAATATTCCGTTACGGTCCGAAAGACAGTTGACAAACCCGCGAAAAAGATGTATAATGATTATGTATGTCCAAAATTCAACCATAACAGGAGAAACGTATATGCCCGAGCTTCTCTCCCCCGCCGGCAACCCCGAAAAGCTCCGCGCCGCCCTTGCCTACGGTGCCGACGCCGTCTACCTGGCGGGCCAGCAATTCGGTATGCGCTCCCAGGCGGGCAACTTCACGGTCCCCCAGCTCTATGAGGCGGTTGATCTCGCCCACAGTATGGGGAAAAAGGTCTACCTGACCCTCAACACCATGCCCCGCACCCATGAGTATCCCTACCTTTACAAGTTCCTGGACGATCTCCGCGGCTGTCAGCTGGATGCCTTCATCGTAGCCGACCTGGGCGTCATGGCCACGGTACAGGAGATTCTTCCCCACATGGAGATCCACATCTCCACCCAGGCCAGCATCATCTCCCCCGCCGCCGCCTGCGCCTACGCCCGCATGGGCGCCCGCCGTCTGGTGCTGGCCCGCGAGCTCCAGTTCCACGAGATCAAGGCCATCAAGGAGGCCCTGCCCCACGATATTGAGCTGGAGGCCTTCATCCACGGCTCCATGTGCGTGTCCTACAGCGGCCGCTGTCTCCTGGCCAATATCATGACCGACGGCCGCGACGGCAACCGCGGCACCTGCTCCCAGCCCTGCCGCTGGAACTACACCATCTACGAGGAGAAGCGCCCCCACTTCCCCATCCCCGTGGAGCAGACCGAGCTGGGCACCTTCTTCATGTCCTCGAGAGATATGTGCATGATCGAGCATATCCCCGAGCTGATGGAGAGCGGCATCGACTCCTTCAAGATCGAGGGCCGCATGAAGTCCGCCTACTACACCGCCGTGGTCACCAATACCTACCGCATGGCCATGGACGCCTACACCCGCGATCCCGCGAATTACCGCTTCGACCCCGCCTGGATGCGGGAGCTGGACAGCGTCTCTCACCGCGAGTACGCCACGGGCTTCTACCTGGACGATCCCATGAAGGAATCCCAACTGGTGCAGGGCGGACACTACATCGGCGAGAAGGCCTACTACGGCACCGCCCTGGAGACCGACTCCCCCGAGGCACAGGAAGAGCTCCGGACCATCCTGGACATGAAGGTGGCATACGAGACCCCCGACGGCCGTCTCTACCGCTTCATGGAAAAGAACAAGGTCCGCGCCGCCGACCCCGCCGAGATCATCTCCCCCGGCAAGACGGGCAAGTTCTTCTACGTGGGCGAGCTGTACGACACCCAAGGCCGCATCCGCGCCAATATTCCCCATCCCCAGATGATCTTTTGGGCCAGAGTTCCCTTTGAGGTCACCCCGGGGGATATTATGAGAGTGGGGACGAAACGGGACGTTTAAAGCGGTGGGCTCGCGTGTAGGGGCATGAGGCTCAAATGGGGGTGTATCGGACTCATGGCCGCTTCCTTTAGCCTTCCCCAGCGGGGAAGGTGGCGCGCCCGTAGGGCGTGACGGATGAGGAGAGCGGGTTGAGTTTTTCATACGGATGTAAGCAGAAACCATTGATATGCAAAGAAAAACTACACCAGATACCAAACCGCAATTCGCTCTCCTCATCCACCGCTTCGCGGTCCCCCTTCCCCGCTGGGGAAGGCAAAAGAACGCACCGATAAACCCAAATTTGAAATTCCCCGAAACTTTTTCCCCCATCCATGAAAGATTCCCCCGAAAAATTCGTCCTATATAGTGAACCCCTATCCTGAAAGGAGCTTCCTATGACCGTTTTCCTTGAGCTTTTGAAAGCCCTCCTCTACGGCATCGTGGAGGGCATCACCGAGTGGCTCCCCGTTTCCTCCACGGGCCACCTCATCCTTCTGGGCGAGCTTTGCCCCCTGGAGGTCTCCCCTGCCTTCTCCGAGATGTTCGACGTGGTCATCCAGCTGGGCGCGATCCTGGCCGTGATCGTCCTCTTCTTCCGCAAGCTCAACCCCTTCGCCCCCTCCAAGTCCCCCTTGGAGAAGAAAAGTACCTGGGGCTTGTGGTTCCGCGTCTGCGTGGCGGTGATCCCCTCCGCCGCCGTGGGTGTCCTGTTGGACGACTGGCTGGACGAGCATCTCTACAACTACATCACCGTCGCCGTCGCCCTGGTGGTCTACGGCATCCTCTTCATCCTCATCGAGAAGTTCAAGCCCGCCGATAAGGCCACCGTCACCGACGTAAGCTCCATCAACTACAAGCTGGCCTTCCTCATCGGCGCCTTCCAGATGCTGGCCCTGATCCCCGGCACCTCCCGCTCGGGCTCCACCATCCTGGGCGCCATGCTCCTGGGCTGTACCCGCGGAGCCGCCGCCGAGTTCTCCTTCTTCATGGCCATCCCCACCATGCTGGGAGCGAGCCTATTGAAGGTGGTCAAGCTCTTCGCCGAGGGGGTGACCGTCACTGCCCTGGAGTGGGGCATCCTGGCCGTGGGCTGTGTCTCGGCCTTTTTGGTCTCCCTCGCCGCCATCAAGTTCCTCATGGACTTCGTCAAGAAGCACAGCTTCGCCTCCTTCGGGTGGTATCGCATCGTCCTGGGGGCGTTTGTGATCGGGTATTTTCTGATTTTCGGGCGATAAAAAAGTTATGATCGCCTGCGGCGAGTTATCAGTTATGAGACGCTTTGCGTCGTTATGATCCGCCTTCGGCGAAGCTAACGTTCGGCAAAGCCGAACTCATAACTGCGGCAAAGCCGCATCATAACTGTAAACTCAAAACTCAATTCCCATAGGAGGTATCCATGCCCCCCAGAGATAAGCTCCCCATCCCCTACCCCGTGGTGGTAGAGGGCAAGTACGACAAGATCCGCCTCTCCAATATCATCGACGCCCGGATCATCGTCACCGACGGCTTCGGGGTGTTCCGCAAGGAGGAAAAGCGGCTCCTTCTCCGCAGGCTGGCCGCCGCCTCCCCCCTGATCGTCCTCACCGACAGCGACGGCGGTGGCACGGTCATCCGCTCCCACCTGTCGGGGATGCTCCCCAAGGATAAGATCATCCCCCTCTACATCCCCCAGATCAAGGGCAAGGAAAAGCGTAAGGACAAGCCCTCGGCGGCGGGGACCCTGGGCGTGGAAGGCATGGAGGACTCCCTCCTCTACGATCTGTTCCTCCCCTATGCCAAGACCGACGCCGACCCCCTGACCCGCGCCGCCGAGAATCCCCTGTCCAAGGTGGACTTTTTCGAGGATGGGCTGACGGGCGGGGCGAACAGTACCCAAAAGCGGGACGAGCTGGCGGAGAAGGTGGGGCTACCCAAGGGCATGAGCGCCAACGCCCTGTTGGAGGCGCTGAAGCTGCTGATGACCTACGACGAATACCTCGCCCTTGTGGGCAGAACAAAGGAATAAGAAAAACGGAGCGTTCCCTCATGGGTTCGCTCCGTTTTATTTGGTTCGGATGGGGGGTCAATCCCCATTATTCATGCGGAACTGCAAGCTATACAGCTCGGCATACATCCCGCCGTTGGCCATGAGGGTCTCATGGTCCCCCTGCTCCACGATCTTACCGTCCGCGATCACCGCGATCTCGTCGGCGTGCTTGATGGTGGATAGGCGGTGAGCCACCACGATGGTAGTGCGGCCCTTGCACAGCTCGTCCAGAGCCTGCTGGATCAAAATCTCGGTGGTGTTATCCAGGGCCGAGGTGGCCTCGTCCAGAATGAGGATGGGGGGATTTTTCAGGAAAACGCGGGCGATGGACAGTCTCTGCTTCTGTCCGCCCGAGAGGCGCACGCCCCGCTCGCCGATGACGGTCTCGTAGCCGTTCTCCAGAGTCATGATGTAATCGTGGATATTGGCCCGCTTGGCGGCCTCGATGACCTCCTCCTCGGTGGCATCCAGACGGCCGTAGAGGATGTTGTCGCGGATGGAGGCATTGAACAGGTAAATGTCCTGCTGAACGATACCAATGTTACGCCGCACCGAGGCCATGGTCACGGTGTGAAGCTCTTTTCCGTCAATGAAAATTTCACCGTCCACGCAATCGTAGAAGTGGGGGATCAGATGGCAGATGGTGGTCTTACCGCCGCCCGAGGGGCCTACCAGGGCGTAGGTCTGGCCCTTCTTGACGTGGAGGGACAGATCGTCCAGCACGGGGTTGCTGTCCTCATAGCGGTAGGACACGTGGCGGAACTCGATATCGCCCTCCACGGTGCCGATATCCACCGCACCGGGGGTGTCCTCCTCGGGGGCTTGGTCCATGATCTCCACGAAGCGCTCAAAGCCCGTGACACCGGTCTGGTACTGCTCCATGAAGTTGATGAGAGTCATGACGGGGGAGATGAAGAGGTTCACCGACACGATGAAGGCGGAGTAGTCACCGAAATCAATGGATCCGTTGTAGAGGAACAGACCGCCCGCGATGAGGATGATGACGTTGAAGATATCGGTGATGAAGGAGGTACCCGAATGAAACTGACCCATGGCCTTGTAGGCCTTGCGGCGGGCGGATACGAACATCCCGTTGCCCTCCTCGAACTTCTCCTCCTCCTTGTCGGAGTTGGTGAAGGCCTTGGTCACGCGGATGCCCGAGATACTGCTCTCCAGGGAGGCGTTGATCTGGGCGGTGGAGACGCGGCTCTCCATGAAGGCGTTCCGCATCCGCTTGCGGAGGGTGGCGGCGATGAGGATGAGGAAGGGGACGCAG